>CAJFMZ010000101.1 GCA_904393575.1 uncultured Sellimonas sp.
ACAAAAGAAAGCACCGCATTCTCGTAATCGCCGTTTTCAGGAAATGTGGATGCAAGCACTTTCCCATCAATATCCATGACACATAAGTCAATTCTTGTTATTCCCTTTAATCCCTCTATTGTGTTTTGTAGTATCTGGTTTGATATCATTCCGACTCCTCTTTTCTACTTTTTTTGTATGCAATTTACACAACTGCATGTCCTTTTTCTTTCGTTTCCTTAAACTCACCTATGTTATATACTAATATAAATCACCAAAAAAAGAAAGAGGAAATAGCATTTTTTTATGCATTTCCTCTCCCACCACATATAGTACCTGTCCCGTACTACTGTGCATTGTGACGAAATTACTGTTTGTATTATTTTGTATCAGACTGGCCAGGCTGGTCCTTGCCCTGTCTTTTGATCTCGGATTTCAGCTTGAATTTCACAAAAAAATCCAACAGTCTTGTCTTCTTATCATTCTTCTGGCGGCTGGTTTTGATGCCTTCGCCAAGTCCCATCCACACTCCGGCATCCAGCACCGGCTTATTCTCCTGGATAAAGTTTTCCTGAAGCGGGGAAGGCAGCACGGAAAGAATGCAGTCCGTCTCTGCGCCATTGATCTTATTGACAATCATGTCGCTCATTCCCGGCTTGTCCTCCACAATCTCCGCCCCGGAAATCTCAATTCCGGAATAGTACCATTCCAGATACTCCTGGAACTTCTTTTTGCGTTCTTCATTCGGGGCGAGCAGGAACACCTTTTTGTGCCCTTTCTTCAGATACCGCAGAAACATCTTCAAAAAAAGATTGGACTCTGCCTCTCTTAGAAGGGTCTTGTCCTCGATTCCCGACAGATCCAGAAGCGTCCTGTCTCCTACAACAAGCAAATCCATCCTGGACAACTTATCCCTCAGGTCTCCTGTCTCCATCAGCTCAATCACAGAAGCCCCCGCAAGAATCTCGATCGTACTGATCGGCTCCGTCTCCAAACAGCGGATGGTCTCCTGCATAGCCTCTTTTGCTGTATATCCGTCTAATTGTATTCCTAAAACCTCAATCTTTTCACACATACGATCACCTATTATCCCTAACCGGGAAATTATAGCAGACCGCCAGCCGGATTTCAACAATTCTCACAAACTCTTCACACAAATTAACACTTTTGTAAAGCTATAAGCCATCAAGCGAGGAAACCGGTCATTTACTCCTCCCTCTTCCACTTCCCTTCCCTCCGGTTTCCGAGCTTGCTCCCTGGCGTACCCCTCCTCATTCCACCTCTTTCTTCTCCCGCCTTCTTCTGTTGACCAGTCCTCCGATTCTCCCGGTCTCTTTGGAAGACAGCGATTTCCACCCTTCATTTAAAACCCGGTCCAAAAGTCCCAGTTCTTCTGCAATTTCATATTTTACTTTTTCTTCCTGTGTCAGCTCGTTCAAATTGATCTTTTTTTCTTTTTTCTGAGACATAAAAATACTCTCTCCTTTCCTGGAGAGAGTATTCCCGGCTTTTCCCTGCTTTATACGCCTTACGGACGGTCCGGAATCACAACCGCGGCAATGAAATATCCCAGTACCCCTGTTCCAAAGCCGGCACAGGTAAACAGCACATATCCAAGCCGGATAAGGGTTGGGTCAATGTGAAAGTATTCTGCCACTCCTGCGCAGACTCCGCATAACATCCTGTCATTCTTTGAACGGTATAATCTTTTTTCCGGTTCCATATTCTTTGGTCCCTCCTTATTTTTGAATGCTTTGATTTGTGATTTAGTCAAATAAAATATCTATGCTTCCGGCCATACACTCTGCTTTCATGCTTTTTCCGTTCCCATGGCCGGACTGATTTTCCCCAAGGAGCCCGGATACGACTGACTCCCCGTCAATGCTGATATCTCCTGCACTGGCCTTCATCTCATAATCATACTGTGAACGGTCTCCCGCAAGTCCCAGTGTCACTGCCCCGGCACTGCAGGACGCCTTGATGTTTTCCGGGCTGTTTCCCTGATACAGCTCGACACTTCCGGCATCGCATTCTACCTTCAGCTGACTGGCAGAAAAGGTGTCCGCGTCAATGGCTCCGGCATCCACATCCAGGTCCAGCTTTTCACAGCTGATCTTCTCAAACCAGATGGACCCTGCATCGGCAGATCCTTTGACTTCTTTAAAATCACAGTTGCTTGGAATGGTAACCGTCACAACGGCATCCGACTGATTCAGCCAGTGTTTCCGCCCTTTTCTCTCAGAGTCGATCACCAGTTTGGATCCTTTCTTTTTTACGTCCAGCTCCGTATCCGCATCGATGTTCCGGGTGCTGATCTGAATCTGATCTGAAGATCCGTTTCCGTCTGCTTTTACTTCCACTTCTACCGCCTCTGCCCGGATATCCAGGCTGTCGATTCCCGTATAGCTTTTCAGAAACGTTTTCTCCCCGGTATCTCCATGATGACTGTTCTCCGCTCCGTGAAGCCAGTCAACATGAGGCAGAATCATAGATGGAACATCTGCCCGGTCCACTCCAATGGCTGCCGCCGCAATGCACATGCCTGCGCCTGCTATGCCAAGCACTCCGCAGGCGATCAATACGCCTTTCCATCTTCTTTTCATCTTAAGCATGCCCCCTTCTTCCATAGAAAATCCTTCTTCCTATCGATACCAGGAAACGGAACACCACCGGAACCATTATACTGCACAGGCGGATGCTGGCCGCCACAAGCAGGATCCCGGCCGCCAGGATCAAAAGGCCGATTCCGCAGATCAAAAGTCCGGCAGGAAATGCCGAAAACATCGTTGTAATTCCTGCAATTACCAGGCCGCCTCCCGCAATAGCAACACAAAATGACACAATTACAAATGCAAAAAAGATCCCGAACATACCGGCAATAATGCCAAGAATCCCGCAGATAATTCCGCTGACTGCCGGGATCACCGCCGAGCATCCCACACAGATGATCAGAATAATCAAAATGATTTTCAAAGTCCGGCTGGTCCACGGTTTTCTGTCTGAAGCTTCTTCACCTGGTTTTGTATAATCCACAGGCATTTTCCGGTCATCATATCTGGTCTGGGAGAAACCGGTCTCTGCGTATTCATCACCTGCATTTTCTCCCCGCAGTCCTTCCCGTATCATCAGGGCAACCTTTTCCGGGCTCCCAAGCTCCTGGATAATCTGGTCCTCCATCTCAGGTCCCGCATCTGCAAAATAATCTTCATAGTACTGAACGGCTGCTTCCCTCTCCTCTTCTGAAAGATCGCCGAGAAGCATCCTCAACCTTTCCAAAAACTCCTGACGATTCATGAAATCATTCCTCCCTCAAAATTTCCGTAATCTTTTTCGAATAGCTCATCCATTCTGATCGGTACAGTTCCAGCATGACCGCACCCTTTTCCGTCACTTTATAATATCGCCTGTTTCTTCCGTCATACTGTCTGTCGTATACTTCCAGACACTCATCCTTCTGGAGCCTGCGGAGCACCGGGTAGAGGGTGGATTCCGAAATATGAATCGCCTTCCTGACATCCTGTGTAATCTTATACCCATATGTACCTTCCTCCTCCCTTGATACAACCGCAAGCACGATCGCATCCAAAAGAGCTGCTCCGGTATTAAAAACCATAGCCTCACTTCCTTTTGTATGACAGTTGTTTCTGTCCCCATATCATATCGTTTTCTATATTATATGTCGTATAATATTGTACGTCAATATAAATATTGCAAAGAAAAACGAAAGAATTTATGAAGATCTCTATTTTCAGTCTCTGATCCGGGATTTGATTAGTTTTGACTAACTTACCATCAAAAAAAGAGGGCTGTGACAGCCCCCTGGCCTGCTATCCTTTGATCTGGGCCGCAAGCATTCTTCCCAGACATACGCCTGCAATACAGCATCCAACACTCAGGACAATATAGAGTCCGCCTGTCATCACCTTCCCCTGTTCCAGGAGATTCCATGCTTCCAGAGAAAATGTGGAAAAGGTGGTAAAGCCTCCACAAAATCCGGTCTTCCAGAACCAGGCATTCTTTCTTGACATGTCTGATTCGTCTCCCGCCAGCATTCCTGCCAGAAATCCGATCAGAACCGCACCAAGCAGATTCGTCAGAAATGTCCAGACCGGAAACGCCCCTTTTCCAGGCAGAAGACTCAGTCCATATCTCGCAGACGCCCCCAGCGCCCCTCCAAGTGCCACATATCCTACTCCCGGCATCTTAGCTCTCCTCCTTTTCTGTTCTCAGTTTTTTCCTTATAAACGGTTCCTCTTTCCGATACGTTCATATTTCGTCCATCGGAAAATCCACTGTCAGAATACCTTCGTCCTCCTCAGCCTCTTCCATATACCGGACAGCAAGATCCAGATTTCTTTTCACATGGTTGGGCGCCGCCCGTTTTTGTATCAGTGCGATTCTCATCGTTTCTTTCCTTTCTTTACCGAGTGAGAATTTGATAAACCACCGCTCCCTGTATCAGGAGAAACAATGGTACCAGAATCCGAAATTTCCATTTTCTTGTCTTGTGATGAAAGAGAAGCATGCCAAGAAGCGCTCCTGCCCCTCCCATACAGAAGGCTGTTCCAAGAAGCGCCGCCTCGGAAATTCTCCATCTGCCGTGTTTTGCCTTCCACTTGTCCGCTCCATACAAAAGCAGTACGAACAGATTCCACGCCCCAACTGCCCAGAAGCAGTAATTCCAGATCATAAGCGTCCTCCTAAACTCTGATTTCCCTGCCAAGAGCAAAGGAATAGATCAGTTTTTCTTTTACCCGTTTTCCAAGAGTTTTCTCCAGCGCTTCCTGATAATAATCCAGCTGAAGATGGTACCGGGAAACCAGTTCCTCTCCGGTTCTGACACGGTCCGTTTTATAATCCAGCAGAACGATTTCCCCGTCTTCCTCAAAGAACAGGTCGATAATTCCCTGGACAATTAATAACTCTCCACCAGGCTCTTCCGGGTGTCCGGTATAAATCCGTCCTGCCTCCACGCCAAGTACAAACGGCTGTTCTTTTTTCAGTCTGCCCTCTTTTGCCGCCTTTTGCATCCGAAGGGCACATTCTGACTGCAGAAACTTCAGCAGATCCCCCCTGTCCACCGCTTCTGCAGACCTTTCATCGATCTTTTCTTCCTGTACCAGACGCTGAATCTCCTTCTCCAGCTCCTCCTCCGTATAGGTTCTGGCAAAATCCAGGAGTTCCAGTATCCGGTGATAGGCGGTTCCTCTTGCGGCTCCCTGAACTTTGGTTTCACCTTTCCGGAATTTTGGTATGATTTCCTTCTCCGGCTTTTCAAACAGACGGACGCCTTCTTCTACTGTCTCCGGCTCATATGCCGCCCGTTTCAGCTCTGACACGGAAAAATTCCGGCTCCACCTGCTCTGATACTCATATGGGTACTCAAAGAGAACACTCTGCTTCAAATGCTCTCCAAGCTCTGCATCGTGTACCTGTTCCGGATCGATGCTTTCGATATCCTCTCTATGAATCTGGATACGTTCTTCCTCCATCACAGATTCCATCAATACCTCTTCCTCTGTCAGTGTTTCCACACAGATCGGCGGACGCCTGGTATCCGGATCCGTCCTGTCCAGACGGATCAGTGCCGGGATCAGAAAATCCAGATAGCTTCCCGCCTTTTGCAGCATTCCAAAAGAAAGTCTGCGCTCCTTCTGTGTTCTGACTCGTTCAAACTGCTTTTGTTTCTCCTCGATGCTTTTCATGGTCCCGGTGATAATCAGCTTTTCTTTCGCTCTTGTAAGGGCCACATACAACACACGGAGTTCTTCTCCCAGATTCTCCAGTCTCGTTTCATTTTGAATGAGCTTTTTCAGAAAGGACGGGGCCTGCATCCGCTCTTTCAGATAGACTGCATCCACACCGATTCCAAGATCCTGATGGATCACAACCTTTCTCTGAATATCCTGAGTGTTAAACTTCTTTCCCGTTCCGGATACGATCACAATCGGGAACTCCAGTCCTTTGCTTTTGTGAATGCTCATCAGACGGACAGTATCCGCCATTTCATCACTTGTATTGGCTTCCCCATAATCCACCTGATATTTCTGCAGCTGCTCCACATATCTCAAAAAATGAAACAGCCCTTTATAGCTCGTACTTTCATAGGCTTTTGCCTTTTCAATCAACATATCCAGGTTGGCTCTGCGCTGAATACCGCCCGGCATAGCCAGGACGTAATCCCGGTATCCGGTCTTTGAGACAATCTCCTCCAGGAGCTCATGAATCGCTGTATAGGGCACGCGCTCCCGGAACTGATGCAGTCTTTCATAAAACGCACACAGCTTTTCCTCTTTCGTCTCCTTTGCATACTCCGCTGCCGCCTGATAAAACGGTCCCTCCGGATGGGCACACCGGATCCTGGCAAGTTCTTCGCTGGTAAGTCCTCCAAAGCAGGATGTAAGCACCGCTGTCAGTGGAAGATCCTGCTTCTCATTGTCGAGAATTTTCAGATAATCCAGAAGCAGGCTGATCTCCCTTGTCTGGAAGTACCCTTCCCTGGTCCCGCAAAATGTCGGTATTCCTTCCTCGTTGAGCACTTTGGAAAAGACATCCGTCCATCCCTTCAGGCTGCGGAGCAGAATGACAATATCGCGATACGATGCCCTGCGGTATGTGCCGGTCTCCTTATCAAGAATCTCCGTACGTTTGATCAGCTCCTTGATCCGCGCCGCCACAGCTCTGGCCTCCAGCTCCTTCGCCTCCAGAGAGGATCCCTCCTCAATCAGAAGCACCTCCGTGTCAAATCCGGGTTTTTCCTCGAACTGCGCTCCTGCATACAGGGCTGCCTGTTCGTCATACTCCACTTTTCCAAGCGCTTTTGTCATGATCTGATAGAACAGATAATTGACTGCATCTAGCACCTCCCGGCGGCTCCGGAAGTTTTTATGGAGATCGATCCGTCGTTCCTGTCCTTCTCCCTCCGTCTGATAGGAGGCATACTTCTCCATAAACAGCTCCGGCCTGGAAAGGCGGAAACGGTAAATGCTCTGTTTGACATCGCCCACCATGAAAACATTGTACTGTCCGTGGCTGATCCTGGAAATCTGCATCAGAAGCGTCTCCTGGATCAGATTGCTGTCCTGATATTCATCGATCATGATCTCTTCATACTTTTTCCGGTACTCCTCTGCGATTTCTTCCTTTTTTAATATACGAAGCGCATACTGCTCCATGTCCCCGAAGTCAATGACGCCGGTATTTTGCTTTTTTTCTTCAAAGGCTTTTCCAAACGCAATCGTAAGACGCACCAGCTCTTTGGCAAAGGGCTCCGCCTGGGCCATATCCTCCCGTAGCTCCTCCAAAGTCTCGTAAAAGAACTGACCGCTTAATGCCTGTATTTCTTTTTTCACCTGATCACGCAAGGCCTTGACCGTTTTTGCCTTCTCCTCCGAAACCGATGGATCCCGATTGGCTGCAAGCCTTGCAAAAGACAGACCGGAAATCTGCTCCTGCATTTTCTGAAAGGTTTGCTGCTCTTTCAGAGACCGGATCAGCTCGATATCGGAAACAATCGTATCTTCATAGGCGGCAGGTCCATCTGCCTGTCTGCAGATTTCCAGCCCATAGTGCAGTTCCCTTTCCATCTCCTCCAGCGATGCCCTTGCATGGTCCATGGCAGTCTCTACAAACGGAAGCGTATCCCAGTTCTTCTGCACCGCATCCTGATATCCGCGGATACTTTCCATCAGCCATGCCTCCGGATCTGGATTACTCCTGGAAAACTCATACAGCTCCAGAATCAGTTCTTCCACCTTCCTGTCGTCTCTTCCCGTAGATGCCATTTCTACGAAATCAGTAAAGACAGGATCTGCTTTTTCATATTCTTCTTCCAGAAGCGCCTCCATGACCTCCTGCATCAAAAGCTTCCGCTCCCCTTCTTCCAGTGTCCGAAACCCCGGCTCCAGGTCAATCGCATGGAAATAATCCCGGATCACAGACAGACAGAAGCTGTGGATTGTCGTGATTTTGGCGTGATGAATCAGCGTTGCCTGCCGCTGAAGATGAAGGTTGTCCGGATCAGACTCCAGTTTCTGCTCAATGGCAGTACGGATCCTCTCCTTCATCTCTGCTGCAGCCGCCTCCGTAAAGGTCACCACCAGAAGCTGGTCTACATCCAGCGGATGTTCTCCTTCGGTCAGTCTGGTAATGATCCGTTCCACGAGGACCGCCGTCTTTCCGGATCCTGCGGCCGCCGAGACAAGCAGGCTGCAATCTCTGGCTGCAATGACCTGTTCCTGTTCTTTTGTCCATCCCATAGGATCACTCTCCTTCCTGTTCCGATAATTCC
>CAJFMZ010000102.1 GCA_904393575.1 uncultured Sellimonas sp.
ATGCCCATCTCCTTGTTCCAGATATCAAAGGCTTCCTGATCATCCACGTAAACGGACGGATACAGGCGGTTCGGATCGAGTCCTACCACTTCAGTCAGGAATTCCCAGGACCAGTGGATCGCTTCTCTCTTAAAATAATCTCCGAAGGAAAAGTTTCCAAGCATCTCAAAAAAGGTACCGTGTCTTGCGGTCTTTCCTACATTTTCAATATCTCCGGTACGGATACACTTCTGACAGGTAGCCATCCGTCTCCGGGGCGGAATTTCCTGTCCGGTAAAGTATGGTTTTAATGGTGCCATCCCGGAATTGATGAGCAACAGGCTCTTATCATTGTGCGGCACCAGGGAAAAACTTTTGTGAACGAGATGTCCTTTGCTCTCAAAAAAGTCCAGGAACATCTTTCTTAACTCATTGACTCCATAAGTCTGCATGACGCTGTCTGCCTCCTCATTGTATATTTCAAGCTTTCTCTCTTCTTGTGCTTATCCTATTAATCATACTGGATTGCACGAAAGGTGTCAAGATTCCATCTTCTCGGAATGCAGGACTTTCTGTGCAAAATGAACGGACTGCATGGCATCCTTTCCATAAAAATCCGCTCCGATCATATCTGCGTACTCCTGATTGAGCACCGCTCCTCCTACCATGACCTGACAGTCCGGCTTTTCTTTTCGCAGCATCCGGATCGTCTCCTCCATGCTGACGACCGTCGTAGTCATCAGAGCGCTTAATCCGACCAGATGGATATCCTCTTTCACCGCAGTCTCCACAATCCGCTCCGGTGCCACGTCTTTTCCAAGATCAATCACGTCAAATCCATAATTTTCCAGCAGGACTTTGACAATATTTTTTCCGATATCGTGGATATCTCCTTTGACCGTGGCAAGAATCACTTTTCCGTGCTTTTCCTGGGCAATGCCTTTTTGGTCCATGGCATTTTTCAGTACCGCAAAGGCCTCCTTTGCGGCATCGGCGCTCATCAAAAGCTGAGGAAGGAACAAGGTCCCCTGTTCAAACTGTCTGCCCACCGTATCCAGTGCCGGAATCAGATACTGATTGATGATGTCAAGGGGTTCCTCCATCCCGGAGCGCTCTTTAGCCAGGCGGGATGCCTCTTCTTTGAGTCCCCGCTCAATGGCGTATCGAAGGTCTATCTCCCCGGATTTCACTGGGTTTTTGGAGGCAGACGCTGCGCCTCCTTCCTGGCTCTGTACCCCTGCCGCCGGTTTGTAGTCTGCATAGGCCGCAATATAGGATTCACAGTTTTTATCCAAGTTCATCAAAGCCAGATAGGACCGATAAGCCTTCATCATCTCCTCTGAGCCAGGATTGATGATACCGGCTGACAATCCCTTTTGCATGGCCATGGCGTAAAAGATGGAATTGACCGCCGGGCGGTACGGAAGTCCAAAAGAAATATTGGACACTCCAAGGACTGTCTGGACATGATACTGCTTGCGCACCATTTCCAGAGCCTCCAGGGCTGTAATCGCTCCCTCCGGCTCTGAACTGATGGTCATCGTCAGCACATCGATCACGATATCTTTTGGCTTGATTCCATATTTAGCGGCCTCCCGGATGATCTTTCCTGCCACTTCCACCCGTTCTTCGGCGGTCTTTGGAATTCCTCTTTCATCCAGTGCAAGTCCGATCACTACGCCGCCGTATTTTTTTACAAGAGGGAACACCATGTCCATGGATTCCTGTTTGCCGCTGACGGAATTGACCATTGGTTTCCCATTGTAAATCCGCATGGCCCGCTCCATCGCCTTCTGGTCCACCGTATCAATCTGAAGAGGCAGGCTGGTAACACCTTGCAGCTCTTTTATGACTTCTTCCATCATAGCCGCCTCGTCAATATCCGGAAGCCCTACATTGACATCCAGAATATGGGCCCCCTGCTCCTGCTGACGGATGCCTTCCTTCAGGATATAATCCATGTCATGCTCTTTCAGTGCCTGCTTAAACCTCTTTTTTCCGGTAGGATTGATCCGCTCCCCGATAATCACCGGTTTCTCCCCAAGAACCACCGACTGTCCATAGGAGGACACAATGGTCTCGTTCTTCTCCTGCGGAACCCGGATCTCCATACCCCGGCACGCTTGTGTCATGGCCCGGATGTGGGCCGGCGTCGTGCCGCAGCATCCTCCGATTATACATGCTCCGGCCTCCACGATTTTCTTCATCCAGCCTGCAAACATATCCGGCGTCACATCGTAGCAGGTCTTTCCGTCTCTCTGTTTTGGAAGTCCTGCATTTGGTTTTACAATCACCGGTACACTGGCGTGACGGCAGATCTCCTCCAGAATCGGAAGCATCTGTTCCGGTCCCAGGCCGCAGTTGATGCCAAGGGCGTCCACTCCCAGTCCTTCCAGCATAGCTACCGTTCCCGCCGGATCCCCTCCGGTCAGAAGCTTTCCCCGCTCATCAAAGATCAGTGTGGCAAAAACCGGAAGATCCGTCTGCTCTCTGGCCGCAAGAACGGCCGCCTTCACTTCATAGGTATCACTCATAGTCTCAATATGAATCAGATCTGCCCCGGCCTCGGCTCCATATCTGGCCGCCTGGGCAAATGCTTCATAGGCCTCGTCAAAGGTCAGATCTCCCATAGGCTCCAAGAGCTTTCCTGTCGGTCCGATATCCAGAGCCACATAATGCTGTCCGTCATCCTTTCCGGCAAGTGCTCTGGCCGTTCTGACGTTTTCCACCGCGGCAAAAATCACGTCCCGGAGGGGGCAGTCCTCATCGTGGAATTTCAGTGCATTGGCCCCGAATGTGTTGGAAAGTACAATGTCACTCCCTGCCTCATAATACTGTCTGTGAATATCGATAATCTCATCTTTTCTTTTCAGATTCCATGTTTCAGGCAGTTCACCCGGCTTCAGCCCCCGCTCCTGCAGCAAGGTCCCCATTCCTCCGTCCAAAAACAGCAGATCCTTGAAAAGCCTTTCTCTCATTTTGTCTGTTCCTCCTTATTCGCTGTCTCTTCTGTACGCACAGTCTGTCTTCCCGCAGGCCTCACACCCCTGCCGGTGGCATGGAATCTGCTCCCGGCTGGCGCCAATCAGCGCTGTGACCGATTTGGTTGGGGTCAGCATACAGCTCTTTGTCATGGTCAGTCCGATCGTTTTATCCGCCTGCAGAACCTTTAACAGTCTTTCCTGGTGGTGAATATCAAAATCCCCGTACCCCGGGCTGAATCTCGGACGCAGATACCAGCCTTTCTCTGCCAGTTCTCCGGCAATCTTTTCCTGGCAGCTGTCACAATACTCCTCCAGGAGAGCCGCCGCACATGCCTGCAAGACGACCGCCCTTGCCATCTCCGTGACAGAAGCCCTTCTGATCATCTGATCCGCCGCTGTTCCAAGCGTTGCCGCGAAAACAATAACCTGTCCGCAGCCTTTCATATTTTTCGAAAGGCTCCGACTTCTGATTTTCCAGTCTCCTATTTGTAATGTCTCTCCGTCCTGAGACAATTCAAAAATGCGATAGATGAATCGCTCCCTCACTCCGGCGGAGAGCTCCTCCATGGAGCGTTCCACCAAAGCAAGTGTCTGTTCATCTATCGCATGTGTTCCATATCCCAGATAACGGATCGCTTCCCTTATCTTTCTATTCATCTACAATCTCCGATAGATTCTCCATGATAGCCTTTGCCACCTGGGGCTTGTTCATGGAATAAATGTGAATGTTGTTGATCCCGTTTGCAATCAGATCGATGATCTGTTCCGTTGCATAGGCTACACCTGCCTGATGCATGGCTTTTGGATTGTCTCCAAACCGGTCCACAACCGCCTTAAACCGCTCCGGCAGATATGTTCCGGACAGTGCACAGATCCTGCTGATCTGACTTTTGTTTGTGACCGGCATAATTCCCGGAAGCACCGGAACCGTGATTCCTGCTTCCCGGATCTTATACAAAAAGTTGTATAAAATATGATTGTCAAAAAACATCTGTGTGGTCAGGAAATCCAGTCCGCAGTCCACCTTCTCTTTCAGATGGAGAATGTCTTCCTTCTGGCTCGGACTCTCTACATGCCCTTCCGGATAGCAGGCTCCTCCGATACAGAAGTCTCCACTCTGTTTTAAAAGCTCGATCAGGCCGGAGGCGTGAAGGAACTTGTCCTCCGCAGGATATTCCATTCCCTCCGGGATATCTCCCCTCAGGGCCAGCACATTTTCAATGCCCTCGTCCTTTAATTTCCTGATGACCTCCTTTACCTCTTCCTTCGTGGAGGAAACGCAGGTCAGATGGGCAAGACTTGGCACCTTCAGATCCTTTTGAATGTGAGCAGCAATCCCTACTGTATTCCTGCTCGTACCGCCGCCTGCTCCGTAAGTGACGCTGATAAAGGACGGAGAAAGAGCTGCAATCTCATCTACCGCCTTTACCACGCTTTCGTATTTGTCATCGGTCTTTGGAGGGAAGACTTCAAATGAAATATGTACCTTCCCCGACTGTAGTTTTTCTTTGATTTTCATGTCATACTCCTAAGCTGTCCATTCATACTCTCTTACAGGCTGTCATACAAAGCCTCATACTGCTTTGCAGAATTCTTCCAGGAGAAGTCTTTGTTCATTCCCTGCTCTACGATCTTGTTCCAGTCGCGGCGTTTATCATAGTAGATCTTCTCCGCGTACCGGATCGTAGCCAGCATCTCATGGGCATTATAATTTGCAAAGCTGAAGCCGGTTCCTGTCTTTTCAAATTCATTGTACGGCTCAACTGTATCTTTGAGTCCGCCGGTCTCTCTGACAATCGGCACCGTACCGTAACGGAGGCTCATCAACTGGCTCAATCCGCATGGTTCAAAGAGGGACGGCATCAAAAACGCATCACAGGACGCATAGATCTTGTGTGAGATCGGCTCCGAATAATAGATGTTGGCCGATACTCTTCCCTGATATTTCCATGCAAAGTGACGGAACATATTTTCATACCGCTCTTCTCCTGTTCCAAGAGCTACGATCTGAACCGCATCCTGACAAAGCTCGTCCATCACGTAAGCGATCAGATCAAATCCCTTCTGATCTGTCAGACGGGAGACAATTCCGATCATCATGACTTTCTTATCCTGGTTCAGTCCCAGCGCCTCCTGAAGCGCAAGCTTGTTTTTCACTTTCTCCTTGCGGAAGTTGGTCACATCATAGTGATGCTCAATCAAAGGATCCGTGGCAGGATTCCACTCGTCATAATCCAGACCGTTTACAATACCGGAAAGGCAGTTGGATCTTGCATTCATCAGACCGTCCAGGCGCTCCCCGTAAAACGGCTGCTTAATCTCTTCTGCATAGGAGCTGCTGACTGTGGTCACCTTATCCGCATAGACGATACCACCCTTCAGGAGATTGGCGTCCTTATATGCCTCCAGCTTGTCCGGCGCAAAATAGTATGCCGGAAGTCCGGTGATGTCTTTCACTGTCTTGGTGTCCCAGACTCCCTGGAACTTCAGGTTGTGAATGGTCATCACAGTCTTGATGCCGCGGAAGAACTCATTGCCGTAGCGGAAATTATCCAGGTAGACCGGCACAAGACCTGTCTGCCAGTCATGGCAGTGAATGATATCCGGACGGAAATCAATCAGCGGAAGCGCACTCAAAACAGCCTTTGAGAAAAATGCGAACTTCTCAATATCCCATTTTGTATCTCCGTACGGAGCAAATCCGTTGAAATAATACTCATTGTCAATGAAATAAAAGGTGATACCCTCGTGGACCAGCTCCAGGACACCGACATACTGTTCTCTCCAGTTTAAGTCCATGTAAAAATGTATCTTGTATGTCAGCTTTTCCTTCCACTCTTCTTTCATACACATATACTTTGGAAGCATTACTCTGACATCGTATTTTTCTTTGTCAAAATATTTCGGCAAGGAACCGACAACGTCCGCCAGTCCTCCTGTTTTGATAAATGGAACCGACTCAGATGCTACAAACAATATTTTCTTCATAAGTCTTCCTCCTGAATAAAACATAAACTATGGACTTATTATACCGCATTTTCCGGCATTTGCAAAGAATTTATCGATGTTTATATTCTAATCGGATCGTATCGGCCACCAGGGCAATAAACTCTGAATTGGTCGGTTTTCCCTTGCCGTTGCTGACGGTATAGCCAAACAGTTCATCCAGCGTATCCAGCTTTCCTCTGCTCCACGCCACCTCGATGGCATGCCGGATCGCCCGTTCCACTCTGCTTGCCGTCGTCTGATGTTTCTTTGCCACGGTAGGATAGAGAATTTTTGTGATGGCATTGAGCACATCCATGTCTTCCACCGCCATAATAATGGCATCCCTTAAATAGTGATACCCCTTGATGTGGGCAGGGATACCGATCTCATGAATCATGTCCGTCACTCTTGTCTCCAGAGGCTTCTGGTCTTCCCCTCCAGACCGTGCCTCCATCGCCTGCACCGGGACATCTGCGTGTCGTTTCCATCTTGTATTTTTAATTTTCTCGATCAGTACTTCGTTCCGAAATGGCTTCATAATGTAGTAGGCCGCACCTTTGCGGAATGCATCTTCTGTAATCTTCTCCTGCCCAACCGCTGTGACAATGATAAAATCCGGCCGTTTCTGGATTGTTTTGTCTTTATTGACCATGTCCATTACGCTTAATCCGTCGACTTTGGGCATGATCAGATCCAGTAATACGACATCAGGTTCTTTTGTTTTTATAATCCGGTATACGTCTTCTCCATTGTTCGCCTTTCCGGCAAGAGAAAGCTCCTTGTCCGATGCGATGATATGTTCCAAAAGTTCCAGCATTCGTTCATTGTCGTCTGCGATCGCTACATTTACTTGATCCATTTTCCTTTCAACCTCCGATTTCTCCCATTCTTTCCTAAAAAACGCTACGTTCACTATTATAAATTTCGCATTTTGCCAAATCAAGAAATTGCTGTCGTAACAATTCGACATCTCCCTTCATTCTTTGTCCTTATTTGACATGATTCAGCATGCTTCCAATATAGATCCCATATCCCATCCTGGCATCCTGGACAAACACATGGGTCACAGCTCCTACCAGCCTGCCGTCCTGGAGAATCGGAGAACCGCTCATCCCCTGTACAATTCCCCCGGTTGCATCAAGCAGCTTTTCATCCGTCACTTCCAGCACCAGGGCCTTATTGGCTTCCCTTGCGTTCCAGTCGATTTTTGTAATACGAATCTGATACTCCTCTACTTTTCCGCTGACCGCACACCGGATCTGAGCATCCCCCGTATGAACCTCCTCCATGGAAGCCGCCGGAACCGGCTTCTGATCCGAAAACAGCGCATCAATCCGGTCTATCTTGCCATACAGCCCATCCTCTGTATTCTGCTCAACCGTACCAAGAATATTGTAATTATTATAGACAATCACCCCTTCCATCCCGCCGGGAGTGCCGGATTTCCCCTTCCGGATATCCTGGATGCTCGTTGTGTAGAGACGCCCATCCCCGATTTCCAGCAGTTCATTCGTATCCGTATCCCTGATCCCATGTCCCAGGGCGCCAAACCGGCTCTGGCTGTCCAAAAACGTAATGGTCCCAAGCCCCTGCTCATTGTCCTTGACCCAGATCCCAAGTTTTTTCCCCTCCTCACTGTCAACCAGCCCGGTCTTCACATCCAGATACTCCTCATCCCGCCTCAGATGAAGGACCACCTCATCTGCCTCCTCCTGCCCGACCGCCTCCTGAAGCTCCTTCTTCGTCCCGATTTCCTTCTCATCGATCCCCACAATATAGTCCCCGGCCTTTACCAGATGCCTGGCAGGCTCCTTTTTTACCCCTCCTGTATCTTCCACTGCCTCCGTACCAAGGACCATCACCCCGTCTGTTTCCAGATAAATCCCCACCGGCATGCCACCCGGAATCAACAGATTCTCATCCAGATTTGATGTACTGACCTCCTGCTCAAACTGCCCCTGTTTCCATTCCAGAAAACAGTAACTCCCGCCAAGCAACATAAACGCCACCAACACAATCAACACACCCCTACGATACCATTTCACCCACATATCGACGCCTCCTAAAAAAACTGAATATTCTGAAAATGATCATTGGGGACGGGTACCGTTGCATCGGTACACGTCCCCAATTAGTATTTTCAAATCTGTTTATTCTATTCAGAGGGTCTTATCTGTTGTTTTCTTTTTTTGTTTTTTCGGCCAGTTGTTTCATTTCGGCTGCTGTTTGATAGACGGCTTCGGTGATTTCGGCTCCGCCCAGTATTCTGGCGAGTTCCTGGATTTCTTCCTCCGGGC
>CAJFMZ010000103.1 GCA_904393575.1 uncultured Sellimonas sp.
CGGAGAGGGAAGAAGAACACTGATTACGCTGCTTGAGAAGGCAGCGGACGGAATCGCGGGAAAGACGGGTACAGTCATTCATATGTAAATCGGGAGAGACACTATGAATATACCAGTAAATCTATTTATGTGGGTACTGGCATGTCTGCCGATCATCGTGCTTCTGGTACTGATGATCGGTTTCCAGTGGGGCGCCACAGACGCGGCCCCGGTGGGACTTGCCATTACCGTTTTTACAGGAATCGTATTTTACAAGGCAGATCTGAAAGTGATTGTATCGGAAGGGAGTAAGGGGATCTGGAATGCACTGACGATTCTGATTATCGTATGGACGGCGGTCCTTCTCTATCAGGTCGGAAACGAGACGAGAGCCTTTCTCGTCATCCGGGACGGCATGAGAAAGCTGCTTCCAAACGAACTCCTTCTGATCCTGGCCATGGGCTGGATCTTTGAAAGCTTCCTTCAGGGGATTACCGGATTCGGCGTGCCGGTTGCAGTAGGGGCGCCGCTTCTGATCGGAATCGGAGTGAAGCCGATGTGGGCGGTCATCATCCCGCTTCTGGGCCAGTCCTGGGGCAATACCTTCGGGACTCTGGCAGCAGCCTGGGACGCTCTGGCCATGAGCTCCGGGATCAGTGCCGGAAGCAGAGAATATCTGGTCACGGCATTCTGGACGGCGCTGTTTATCTGGATCTGGAATATGATCATCGGTATGACGATCTGCTGGTTCTACGGAAAAGGAAAGGCCATCCGCAAAGGAATTCTGGCTGTGATCCTGCTTTCCGTGATCCAGGGCGGAGGAGAGCTCCTGCTGACTCAGGTCAATACCACCATCGCCTGCTTTGTTCCGGCATGTATTTCGCTCATTGCGATCCTTCTGCTTGGAAGGCTTCCTGCATTCCGGAAAGAATGGAGCGTTGCGGACAGCCGGGTGATGGAACGGGGCAAGACAGAGCAGGAAGCGGAGGAAAAGCCGGAAGGCATGACGCTTCTGCACGCTTTTGTGCCGTATATTCTTTTATCTGTGATTGCGCTGGTTGTTCTTTTGGTAGAGCCGGTACATACCCTGCTTGGGAAAGTGCAGATCGGCTTCGCATTCCCGGAGACCGTGACAGGATATGGTTATGTGAATGAAGCAGTCGAGAGCTTCTCGCCGCTCTCCCCGTTCACACACGCAAGTATGTTCCTCCTTGTCTCCTCTGTGGCAGGCATGATCTACTACCGGAAAAAAGGATGGATCAAGGCAGGAGGAATCGGACGGATCTTTTTAAGGGCGGTATCTATGACCATGCCGTCCGGAATGGCGATTATCGGTCTGGTTATCATGTCAAAGATTATGGCGGGAACCGGACAGACGGAAGTACTTGCCAATGGAATTGCCAGTGTGCTTGGAAAGGTTTATGTGATCCTTTCGCCGTTTATCGGACTTCTGGGATCCTTCATGACCGGAAGCAACATGAGTTCCAACATCCTGTTTGCCGGCTTCCAGTCTACCACGGCGCATCTGCTGGACGTAAATTCCTCGATCGTCCTTGGAGCGCAGTCTGCCGGAGGCTCTATCGGAAGCGCCATCAGTCCAAGCAATATCGTGCTTGGAACAACGACGGCAAATATTCTGGGAAGCGAAGGAAATGTGCTCAAGAAGATTATTGTCATCACCGTGCCGGCGGCACTGGTGATCGGAGTGCTTGTACTGGCGCTGACCAGTCTGTAGAGGGAGGACGGCTATGGAAGAACAGAAATTTTTTCGGACAAGAGCAGGAAAACTTACAATCGCTTTTTGTGTCATCATGGCAGCGTTTGTGCTCATGCTGACAGGACTTCGTTTTGAAAATGACATCTTATGTCTGATCGGGTTTCTTATGACAGCAGCGGCGATGCTGTATTCCCCGGTGGAAGGACATCTGTATGCACGTTTTAAAAATAAAAAATAAAAGAAAGGTGAGGTAACACATATGGGAATTGAAGAAGTAACAGGAAGAATTGCTGCGGATCTGGAACATTTAAAACAGTATACGGCAACACCGGGAGAGGGCTGTACAAGACTGCCGTTCACAAAAGAAGCAAGAGAAGCAGCGGAATACCTGAAAGGACTGATGGAAGAGGCAGGCCTGGAGGTGCATGAAGATGCGGCCGGCAACGTGATCGGAACCATGAAAGGAGAAGATCCTTCCCTTCCATGTGTCATGATGGGATCCCATTATGATTCTGTTGTAAACGGCGGAGACTATGACGGAATCGCCGGTGTCATCTCTGCCATCGAAGTTGCAAGACAGTTAAAAGAAAAAGGCGTGACACCAAAGAGAAACTTTGTTGTTGTCGGATTCTGCGATGAAGAAGGTATGCGTTTTGGTACCGGCTACTTTGGATCCGGAGCAATGCTTGGACACAGAGATGTAGAATACTGTAAGAAATTTAAAGATACAAACGGTATTTCCATCTATGATGCCATGAAAGGATACGGACTGGACCCGGAGAAGATCGGGGATGCAAAATGGCCGGACGGCTCCATCGGATATTTCCTGGAAGCACACATTGAGCAGGGACCGGTTCTGGATGCAGAGAACATCGAGATCGGACTGGTAGACTGCATCGTAGGAATCCAGCGCTACATGGTAACCGTACACGGAAGATCTGACCATGCGGGAACGACCCCGATGGATATGAGAATGGACGCTGTTGACGCTGCAACCAAAGTCATCTCCAAGATTGCGGACTGGGCAAGAGAAAAAGCGGACGGCACTGTTTCCACGGTAGGATACATCAATACGGTTCCGGGCGGAATGAATATCGTCGCTGAAGAATGCCAGTTTACCGTTGACATCCGTTCCAAAAACAACGACAACATCAATGATATCGCAAACCGCATCCGCGCCGCACTGGACCGGGAAGTCAAGGCAATGGGCGGAAGCTACGACATTGAAACAAAACTTGTAATCACACCGGTTGATCTCTCCAGAGAGATGCTTGGCATCATGGAAGAAAGCTGCAAGGCACACGGATACAGTTACAAATACCTTCCGAGCGGAGCAGGACATGACGCCCTTGAGATCGGTCAGGTGCTTCCAACTGTCATGCTGTTTGTTCCAAGCAAAGACGGAAGAAGTCACTGCCCGGTTGAATTTACAAAGTACAGTGATTTTGCAAAAGCTGCAACAATTATGACAGAACTTGCGGAAAAACTTCTTGGATAAGTAGATTTCTGCATAGTGAATTTGAATAAACCGTGTCACAGGATTGGGATTTTCTGTGGCACGGTCTTTTCCTTTTATGCTATACTGAAGATATTACAAAAAAAGAAACGGATGAGGATACATGGGATTTACAGTGGAGGATCTTCTGCAGACGGAAGAATGCAGGGAGATGAAAGTGGTCTGCGGGGAGCAGGGCCTGAAGAATGAAATCAAAGGGGTAACAATTATCGAGGCGCCGGATATCGTAAAGTTTATCAATGGAGGAGAGCTTCTTCTGACCGGACTTTACGCCTTTAAATCCTGCAGCATCGAAGAGTTCAAAAGCTATATCTATGAGTTCCGGAAGAAGAAGATCAGCGGACTGATTGTCAAAAGAGGACGTCTCGTGGAAGATGCGGACAAGAAGATTGCCCTTTTGCAGGACTATGCCCGGAAGAACGGGATTCCCCTCATGGATGTGCCTTTCGAGATGTCGTTTCAGAAGATTCTGTCCATTGTGATGGAACATCTGTTTAATGAGGAAGTCACGCTGCTGAAGTATTTTAAGACGACCCATGATAACTTTACGGCGCTGACACTTGGAAGGACCGGTGAGGAGAATACGATTCAGGATATTCTCGACATGCTGGAGAAGCTGATCCGTAATCCGGTCACGCTTTACAATCAGAACCGGACCTGCTTTGCCTCCACGCTTTCCCAGGAGGAGGAGCTGGTATTTCTGGATAATCTGCAGGATTATGATCCGGAGGTGCTGACCAATTACCAGTACTGGAAGCAGGAAGGAGAGCAGGTGCAGTATATCATCCGGGTCCGGATGAATGTGGGGGTCCAGATGTATCTGGTGGTGACGGAGAATACGCCGCCGTTTACGAAGATGGACTGCATTGCCATTGAGAATGCCATTGTGGCGCTCCAGTATGAGTTTTCCAGACAGTTTGCCATCGAGGAACTGGAGAAAAAGTTCCAGAACGATATCCTCAATAATATTCTGAACGGCAAGGTGGCTTCGGAGAGTGAGCTGGATAAAAGTGCGGGCCTCCTTCAGCTTGATAAAAACGGTTCCTACCGGGTGATTGTCTTTGGCGTGAAAAATAAAGGAAAGCCGCGGAAGGATATGAATGAAAAGCTGATGCACATCAGCTGTCTGGAGGAAGCGGTTCGGCGGCAATTCCCTGATTTGAAGATTCACCGGGATCTGGACAAGATCGTTGCCATCCGGGAGGCGGATCCGTCGAAGAACCAGGCGGAACACCGGCAGGAGATGCAGGAGATGGTCAGTCTGGTTCAGAAAGAGCTGCACTATCAGAATAAAAATTTAAAGGCCAGGGCCGGTGCCGGTAAGATCGTCAAAGGGCTTGCCCGTCTGCCGGAATCCTACAAAGAGGCCGACGACGCCCTTTCCTTTATCGATATTGCGGGAGATATTTCCGGAGATGGAAACACTTCGGTTATGATGTTTTCCGATTTTGGTATCTTCAAGCTGCTCTGCCAGCTGGATGACCCTCAAAAGCTGACGGAATATATCCCGGAGTCTTTGCAGAAACTCCTCCAATACAAGAAGCCTCAGCAGGAGGACCTGATTACGACCCTGAAGGCATATTTGAAGAACAACCAGAATCTGTCCCGGACGGCTCAGGAGCTTTATGTACATTACAAAACTGCAGCCTACCGGATTGAGAAGATTACAAAGATTACAGGCATGGACTTTGACAATTCCAGCGAGATGCTGGCGGTCAGGATCGGTCTGGTGGTCCATAAAATGATAGAGAACTACAGTCAAAAATAAAAACAGGCGGAATGTTCAGGCAGTTTATCCAGTATGGATAAACTGCCGCCTTTTTTTTGTCGTTTTCATCCGATGCCAAATGTTAAAAAATTATCTATACTTTGTACTATGAGGAACAGCCAGAAAGGAAGGGATTACGTGGAAGTTGATGTAAAAAAAGTCATGGAACATCTGAACGAAATCTACGAGTGCGGCGCGCAGCCGGACGGTACGTTTACGAGAATGGCGTACTCCGAAGAAGATAAAAAAGGAAGAGAACTGTTCCAGAGCTGGTTTGAAAAACTTGGGATCCCGACGCGGACGGATGCGGCAGGAAACCTGATTGCACGGATGGAAGGAGAGGACCCGTCGCTTCCGGCAATCCTGGTAGGATCTCATCTGGATACTGTACCGGACGGAGGAAAGTACGATGGAGCAGTAGGATGTATGGGCGGACTTGCCGTCTGTGAGACACTTGCGGCAGAAGGAAAGAAGCTGAGACATCCTCTGGAAGTGATTGTATTTACGGATGAAGAAGGATTCCGGTTCGGAAGCGGTCTTACAGGAAGCAGCGCCCTGTGCGGACAGCCGCTGGACATCAGTCCGGATGATCTGGACATGGATGGAAAGACAAGAAAAGAAGTGTTTGAAAACTGCGGACTTTCTGTAGAGCGCGCGGCGGAGGCCAGAAGGGATCCAAAGTCCATTCACTGCTTTATCGAACTTCATGTAGAGCAGGGGGGAACGCTTTACAAAAAGCACATTCCGGTAGGAATTGTCTCATCCATCGCAGGAGTCAGCCGTTACGAGGTGAAAATTACCGGTGAGGCGAACCATGCGGGAAGTACCCTGATGGAAGACCGGAAGGATGCGCTCGTGACCGCGGCGCAGTTTATCACGCAGGTGCCAAAGACCGTGGAAGAATGTGGAAACCAGTACACGGTGGCAACAGTCGGAACGATCAAGGTGACGCCGAACTCGGTCAATGTCATTCCGGGAAGCTGCACATTTCATCTGGAAATCCGGGACCAGCACGCGGATGTCATGAAGGAGATCGAGACGAAACTGAAAGCGTACGCAGAAGAACTCTGTGCACGCACGGGGGAGACACTTTCCTGGGAACAGATTTCCTATCACGCTCCGGCGCCGATGCATGAGCCGGTAAAACAGGCGATTGAAACGGCGGCAAAGAAGATCGGAACCGAGTATGTGGTGCTGCCAAGCGGCGCATTTCACGATTCCCTGCTGATGACAGGATTTGTGCCGACGGGCATGATCTTCGTTCCAAGCGAAAAGGGAATCAGCCATTCAAGATATGAATATACAAAAGAAGAAGATATAGAGAGAGGCTGCAACGTCCTGATGCAGACCATTCTGGAGGCAGACAACATGGAAATGCCATGTTCATTTTAGAAAGGAGAACACATATGGAGAAAAAAAGAATTGGTATTATCGGCGGAGGTATTTCTGGTACATGCTTGGGCTACCACTTAAGCCTCTATGACAATGCGGAAGTGATCGTATTTGAAAAAGCAACGATCGGCGGAGCTTCCACAGCAAAATCAGCAGGAACCGTATGTCTTTTTGACGATTCCCTGAAAAACAGATACTGGGATGTGAGACTTTACGGATTCGAATCCTACCTGAAAATGGAAGCGGAAGAAAAAGGATCCGCAGGATTTGACAAGACAGGAACACTTGTCGTAGCAACCAACGAACAGGTAGAAGCAACCATCAAGACCGGTATCGCTCTTGCAAAAGCAGCAGGATATACCGGAGAATATATCACAGACAAAGACAGAATCAAAGAGATCCTTCCGGATATCTCCACAGACAACATTCTGGGAGCCGGATATACACAGGACGATGGATACTTTGACGGAACTATGATTTCCAATACCTATGCAAAGAAAATGCAGAAAAACGGCGGAGTCATCAAGACAGGCGTAAAAGTAACCGAAGTCATCGTAAAGGACAATAAAGTCAAAGGATTAAAGACAAGCGAAGGCGAGGAATATGAATTTGACTATGTTGTAGACTGTACAGGACCATGGAGCAAATTTACGGGAGAACTTGTAGGACTGGATGTACCGATCTGGCATACAAAAGCCGAAGCATTCTTCCTCTGCCCTCCGGGAAAGAAATTAAACTACACATTCCCGGTACTGAAATACCCGGAATTTTATGCATTAAGAGCGGGAGACAATATCTTTATCTGCAAGTCCCACCTCTCCATGGACCTGAACAATCCAATGCATGCCGGACAGTGGGATCCGGACAAGCTTCCGGAAACAGGCGGAACGGACGATTACTTCATCGACTTCCTGCTTGACCAGCTGGAAGTAAAAGTGCCTGGCATCGTAGACAGCGGTCTGGTATCATCCTGGCTGTCCTACCGTGCAGAGCCGAGAGACTTCCTTCCGATCCTTGGAGAAACTCCGGTAGAAGGATACATTCTGGCTACAGGATACGGCGGAAACGGTGTCATCGAAGCACCTGCTGCAAGCCGTGACCTTGCAAAACTGATCATGAGAGGCGAGTCCACTCCATTACTGGAAGACTGGGCATTCAAACGTCTGCTTTAATTTTAGACACAATCTGGCGCAGTCCGGCCGTGGAGGTTCTTCATGGCCGGACTGCTGTGAAAATTTCAGGAGGAAAACATGGATATAGCGGTTCTTATTAAACAGGTACCTGTTTCAAATAATGTATCAGTAGATCCGGAGACACATGCCCTCATCCGTGCGAGCGCGGAGGGGATGATCAATCCGGCTGACTTAAACGCGATCGAAGAAGCCATGGTGCTCAAGGAGCAGACCGGCGGAAAGGTCGTTGTGTTTACAATGGGGCCTCCGGACGCCGAAAAGGCACTCCGTGAGGCGATGGCCCACGGCTGTGACGAAAGCTGCCTGATTACGGACAGAGTAGTTGCAGGGGGCGATACGATCGCGACAGCCAGAGTGCTGGCGGCGGCCATCAAAAAGTACGGACATTTTGACCTGATTCTGGGAGGAGCGCTGTCTGCGGACGGAGCGACCGGACAGGTGGGAGCCATGGTGGCAGAATGTCTTGGCATCCCGCACATCTGCGAGATCCAGAGCATCAAGTATGATGAGACGGCGCCGGACAGGATAGAAGCGGTGAAGAAAGTATACGGAGAACGGTTCCTTGTGCGGACCACACTCCCAGCAGTACTTTCTGTCAACTTCGGCTGCAAC
>CAJFMZ010000104.1 GCA_904393575.1 uncultured Sellimonas sp.
AGGAAAGGCGTCTGAAAACGCGATTCTGACAGACCGTGTCATCGACCGTCCGATGCGTCCGCTTTTCCCGAAGGATTACAGAAACGATGTGACACTGGAAAACCTGGTTCTCTCTGTAGAGCAGGACTGCAGCCCGGAGCTGACAGCTATGCTTGGATCCGCCATCGCGGTTTCCATTTCCGATATTCCGTTTGACGGACCGACTGCATCTACACAGGTAGGACTGGTAAATGGGGAATTTGTATTCAACCCGACCGCAGAGCAGAAGGCAGCATCCGAGATGCAGCTGACCGTTGCTTCCACAAGAGAAAAAGTCATCATGATCGAAGCAGGAGCCAATGAGGTACCGGAAAACGTCATGATTGACGCCATTTTCGCGGCTCATGAAGTCAATCAGAAAGTGATCGCATTCATTGATCAGATCGTGGCAGAGTGCGGCAAGCCGAAACATGAGTATGAAAGCTTTGCAGTACCGGCAGACCTGATGGAAGAGATCCAGAAGATCATTCCGGCAGAAGAGATGGAAGAAGCGGTATTTACCGATGATAAACAGACAAGAGAGGCCAATATCCGCGCGATTCAGGATCGCCTGGAAGAGATGTTCGCGGAAAATGAAGAGTGGCTTCCTCGCATTGGAGAGGCGCTTTATCAGTATCAGAAGAAGACAGTCCGCAAGATGATCCTCAAGGATCACAAGCGTCCGGACGGCAGAGCCATCGACCAGATCCGTCCGCTTGCGGCAGAAGTAGACCTGATCCCAAGAGTACACGGCTCCGCCATGTTTACAAGAGGACAGACACAGATCTGCAACATTACCACACTTGCGCCGCTCTCTGACGCACAGAAGCTGGATGGACTGGATGAGTCCGAGACATCCAAGCGTTATATGCACCACTACAATTTCCCGTCCTACTCTGTAGGCGAGACCAAACCGTCCAGAGGACCGGGACGCCGTGAGATCGGACATGGAGCTCTGGCAGAGCGTGCCCTCGTGCCGGTACTTCCGTCTGAGGAAGAGTTCCCGTACGCAATCCGTACTGTATCTGAGACATTCGAGTCCAACGGATCCACATCTCAGGCAAGTGTCTGTGCATCCAGTATGTCACTGATGGCTGCCGGCGTACCGATTAAGAGTGCAGTGGCAGGTATCTCCTGCGGACTTGTCACAGGCGAGACAGATGACGACTACATTGTCCTGACGGATATCCAGGGTCTGGAAGACTTCTTCGGAGACATGGATTTCAAGGTAGCAGGTACACATAAGGGAATCACAGCAATCCAGATGGATATCAAGATTCACGGACTGACAAGACCGATCATCGAGGAAGCCATTGCCCGCACAAGACAGGCAAGACTCTACATCATCGATGAAGTTATGAATAAAGCAATCGCAGAGCCAAGACCGGAAGTGGGCAAATATGCTCCGAAGATCATTCAGATGAGCATTGATCCGCAGAAGATCGGCGATGTGGTAGGACAGAGAGGAAAGACGATCAACGCTATCATTGAGAGAACCGGCGTGAAAATCGATATTTCCGATGAAGGAAGTGTATCCATCTGCGGTACCGACAAGGCGATGATGGAGGAGGCAAAACGTCTGATCACCATCATTGTAACTGATTTCGAGGCCGGACAGGTACTGGAAGGAACCGTAGTCAGCATCAAAGACTTCGGCGCATTCCTCGAATTTGCTCCAGGAAAGGAAGGAATGGTCCACATTTCCAAGATCTGCAAACAGCGCATCGACCACGTAGAAGACGTCCTGACACTGGGCGACAAAGTCAAGGCAGTCTGCCTTGGAAAAGACAAGATGGGAAGAATCAGCTTCAGCATCAAAGATGTCGCTCCGGAAAACAGATAAGATATGGAGAATCAAAAGCTCTTATACCAGAAGGTATGGGAGCTTTTTTTGTGACTGAAAATGTGGTATGATGAACAAAGACAGAATGGGAGGAAACGAGTATGGAAGAAAAAAAGATCAGAAGATCCTGCGTAGACTGTGCGGTGACAGCCTGCGAGAAAAAAGACGGGAAATATCCGGATTTCTGCCTGACAGCCTCCATGGATGAGGAGCTGTTGGAAGATGCACTGTCCTGCTATGAAGAGCCGGAGAATCATAAGCTTGCCATCGCGGCTGCAGAGGTCGAGTATGAAGGATACCTGAAACTGACAAGAGTCGAAGAGATCATCAAGTTTGCAGGGAAAATCGGAGCCAAAAAGATCGGAATCGCCACCTGCGTTGGTCTTATAAGAGAAAGCCGGACTCTGGCGAAAATCCTGAGGGCTCACGGTCTGGAAGTGTTCGGGGTGGCCTGCAAAACAGGCGCGGTAGACAAAACCAGGATCGGAATTCCAGAAGAATGCCAGGAGATCGGATGCCACATGTGCAATCCGATTTTACAGGCAAAATACCTGAACAAAGAGAAGACCGATCTCAACGTGGTAGTCGGTCTCTGTGTAGGACATGACAGCCTGTTCTACAAATATTCAGAAGCTCCAGTCACCACCGCCGTGACCAAAGACCGGGTACTGGGACACAATCCTGTGGCAGCACTTTATACGGCAGAATCCTACTATAAGAAACTGCTGTAAAAGAAGCCCAGAGGAAAATCACAAACAAATAGAGAGGTTCATACGAAACGGGAAGCATATCAGAGCAGATCAGCGCCGGATATGTTTCCCGTTTTTTAATTAACAAGAAACTTCGTCGTGTACCGATGAAAAAAATCAGACAATTACAAAAAACACATCTTATTCTACTTATAGAACTCAGATATTACAAAAGTATGACAAATCAAGAAAAACAAAAAAAACGCTAAAAAACGTAAGTCAGACACCAGAATTCCCAAAAACGAAAAACGATATGGTAACAAAAAGAAACATAAATGAAACAAAAAAGAAAACACAACTTAAACACAATTTCATAATTTTTTCAATGGGGACGTGTACCGATGCATCAGAGCACGTCCCCCTGCATATATTTGGTTGTAAAAGGTGGTGGACAATCATGAGTAAGAAGGAGGAGATCTTCCGGATTCTTCCGGAGCGGCTTCGGGCTGTGATTGATGGGAGGAACCTGGATTTTGACCGGGTGACGGAGATCTGTATCAGGGCTGGGAGGCCGGTTTGTGTGTATGTGGATGGGAGAGAGCTCCGGTTTGATTATGTGCCGGGGAGAGAGGAGTTAAAGGAGATCGTGAATTTTATGAGCAGGTATTCGCCTTATGCGTTTGAGGAGGAGATGAGAAAGGGGTTTTTGACGATTGAGGGTGGCCATCGTGTGGGATTGGCGGGAAAGGCGATTACGGAGGGGGACCGGGTGAAGAATATCCGGTATGTGTCGTCGGTGCATATTCGGGCGGCCCATGAGGTGAAGGGGTGTGCGGACCGGGTCTTTCCTTATATTTCCAGGCAAAAGGAGATCTGTCATACGATGATTATTTCGCCGCCTGGATGTGGGAAGACAACGCTTCTTCGGGACATTATCCGTCAGGTTTCGGACGGCAATGCCTATGTAAAGGGCTGTACGGTGGGAATTGTGGACGAGCGTTCGGAGATTGCGGGCTGTTATCTTGGAGCAGCCCAGAATGATATTGGGCTTCGCAGTGATGTGCTGGATGCCTGTCCGAAGGCGGAGGGAATGTTGATGTTGATCCGTTCCATGACACCGAAGGTGGTAGCGGCGGATGAGATTGGGACCAGGGAGGATGTGGAGGCGATTGAGTATGCCATGCATTGTGGCTGCAGGATGATTGTGACGGCGCACGGGAATTCGCTTCAGGAGCTTAAGAGAAAGCCGGTGCTTGGACGGCTGATTCAGGAGGAGCGGTTTGAGCGGTATATTGTTTTGAAGCAGGGAGAGAGGCCTGGGATGATCGAAGGAATTTATGACAGGAGGGGACAGCCGTGTTATTGAAAGCTGCAGGAGCGGTTCTGGTGGTGGCCGCCTGTTCGGGGCTGGGGCTGGGATATGGCCGTTCTTTGAACCAGCATCTGGAGGAGTTGCGGTTTCTGCGGGAACTGTACCGGATGATCTGGGGTGAGATTGAATATACCAGGGAACCGTTTCCGGAGGTCATGCTTGCCGTTTCCTCCCGGATCAAGGAGCCTTATGCTTCCTTGTTTGTCCAGGCCCATCGGGCTTTTGAGGAGCAGGGCAGTCTCCGGTTTCCGGAGTGGTTCCGCTCCTATGCCTCCCGTACGCTGGAAGCATACCGGAAAGAGAAGAGGCTTTCGAAAGAAGAGTGGGAGCTGTTTCTCTCCCTTGGCAGTCAGACCGGATATCTGGATCTTCGGATGCAGACCGGGATGCTGAAACTTTCCGGGGAGCGCTGGGAGTCTTGGATCCGGGATGCGGAGGAGAAAATCGGACCGAAGAGGAGAATCGGCAGCTGCCTTGGGGTGCTTGGCGGGGTGTTTTTGACGATTTTGCTGCTGTAAGAAAAAGAAGGGAAGGAAGTGCGTATGAGTGTCAGTCTGATCTTTAAGATTGCCGCTGTGGGGATTCTGGTTTCGGTGCTGAGCCAGGTGCTAAAGCACAGCGGAAGAGAGGAACAGGCCTTTTTGACAAGCCTTGCGGGGCTGATTCTGGTTCTGATCTGGATCGTACCGTATATCTATGATCTGTTTGAGACCATGAGGCGTCTGTTTGCCTTGTAACCGGGAGCAAAAGGCTCAAAAAGGAGGAAGAGGATGTCAATACAAAAAGCGGCCGCCATCGGAGTGTGTGCGGCACTGCTTGCGCTGCAAATGAAAGGTGCAAAAACAGAATATGGGATCTATATCAGTATTGTGGCAGGACTTCTGTTGGGAGCCGGAATTCTCGGAAAGCTTGGGACGGTGCTTGATACGGTATCGGAGATCGGTTCTCTGCTTGGCATGGAAGGATCGTATCTGCCGGTTTTGCTGAAGATGCTTGGGATTACCTATGTGGCGGAGTTTGCGTCCGGTATCTGCAAGGATTCCGGGTATCAGACGATTGCCTCCCAGATTCAGCTCTTTGGGAAGATTGCGGTGCTGGCTCTTGGGATGCCGGTTTTGCTGACCCTGCTTCGGACGATTGAGGTGTTTTTGTCATGAGAGGCCGGGGAAAATGGATGCTGCTGGCGGTGCTTATGGGGATCCTGTTTTGTTGGAATATCAGCAGCATCACAGGAAAGGCAAAAAGCGGGGAAGAGCCCCCGGATGCGGCCCAGGAGTTTCTGGAGGATCTGGATTTTTCGGATGTGGAACGGATGATGGGGGAATTGTTTCCTCAGGAGAAGATCCGGTTTTCGGACATCCTGGAGCATTTGATGGAAGGGGATCTTTCCGGAGGACTCCGTCTTGCCGGGAAGGCATTGTCCCACAGGATGCTTTCCATCCTTGTGGAAAATAAAACCGCCATGCTTTACATTCTTGTGACAGCACTTCTGGCTGCGGTCTTTGCAAATTTCAGTCATGTGTTTGCAGCGGGACAGGCGGCGGATACGGGATTTTTTATGTTGTATCTGCTGTTTATGACGCTTTTGTTACAGACCTTTGAGGTCATGATGGAAGCGGTGACGTCAAGCCTGGTCCTTCTGGCGGAGTTTATGCAGGTGCTGTGTCCGGTCTATCTGGTGGCGGCGTCTGTAGTGACAGGAAGTGCGACTTCCGTATCCTTTTATAATCTGCTGCTGTTTTTGATTTTCCTGGTACAAAATGTGGTCTGCTACCTGATTCTGCCGTTGATCCACGTGTACTTTATGATCCGGATGATGGACGGCCTTTCTTCGGAACCGTTTCTTGGACGTCTTGCGGATCTGGTGGGAACGGCAGTCAGCTGGATTCTGAAAACCATGATGGTAGGGGTGGTAGGTATGAATCTGATTCAGGGACTGATCAGTCCGGTGCTGGACCAGGTGAAAAGAAGCGGTATCCAGAAAGGACTGGAGGCCATTCCGGGAATCGGAAATACCCTGGGCGGTATGACAGAGATTGTCCTTTCGGCTCTGACCTTAATCCGAAATGGAATTGGCGCAGCCGGGGCGGTGGTCTGTGTGGGAATCTGCCTGATTCCTCTTGGACAGATTGCGGTGATGGCCCTGTTTTATAAGCTGATGGCGGCGGTTCTGGAGCCGGTTTCGGACAGGCGCATGGTTGGCTGTATTGCCGGCGCCGGGGACGGGGCGGTTCTTTTGATGAAAACGGTGTATACCAGCGGTGTCCTGTTTTTGATTACCATTGTGATTGTGGCGGCCATTCGGTCATAGGAGGAGACATGTTTACATATATATATGACTGGATCAAGCATCTTGTTTTTTATCTGATTTTGATGACCATGCTGATGCAGATCATTCCGGATTCGGATTATAAGAAGTATATCCGTTTTTTTACGGGCCTGGTTCTGATTCTCATTCTGGCAAGGCCTTTGATGGGGGTTTTTCATCTGGAGGAAGAATTTGCAAATCTGTACCACAGTATGGAATACCGGCAGAACAGAAAGGAGATGGAGCGGGCGAGAGAACAGTTTGAAGCGGCAGAGGAGGGATATTTTGAATGGCAGCGGGACGAAGCTTTGGAACCTTCTGAAAAAGGGGAAAGTGCCGGGACAGAATAAATGGATCCTTCTACTTCTGGCGGGGGTGTTGCTGCTGGTCCTTGCCCTTCCGGTTTCCGGTCCAAAAGAGCAGGAGACGGAAGGAACGAAGAAGGAGACGGAAGTGGAAGAGGATTATGCGTCTCAGGCAGAGGAGAAGCTGGAGCGGATTCTGACTCAGATGGAAGGTGCCGGAAAAGTCAAGGTCATGATCACTCTTTCCTCTTCTTCAGAAAAAGTTGTGGAAAAGGACGAGGAGACGTCACAGGATGAATCCCAGAACAGCACAAGTGAGACCACGGTTTATGAGGAGACGGCGGACCGGGGCCAGACGCCTTATGTGGCGAAAGAACTCACACCTGCGGTGGAAGGCGTAGTTGTACTTTGTGAGGGAGGAGACGAGCCGGTTGTGGTACAGCAGATTACAGAGGCGGTAGAGGCATTATTTCCCGTAGAGTCACATAAGATAAAGGTAGTAAAGATGAAATAGGAAAAGCAGGAGGAATGACGGTGAAACGATTGATTAAGAAAAATCAGGTGATTGTGGCGGCGCTTGCGCTGATGATCGCGGCGGCGGGGTATCTGAATTATTCCGGAAAACTGTTTAACAGTGGGGATGAGGGCGGCACGTCTCAGCAGGCCAACAGCGAGCTTTTGGACATTTCCGAGGAAGATATTGAGACCGGATCCGGAGATATTGAAAGTCAGGATCAGGATGCCTCCACAGAGACGGACGGGGATGTAGAAGGAACGCCTGGGGAGGCCGTACTGACAAGCGGAGAGGTGAAAAATACCGTGGCCCAGGCAAAGGTATCCAGGGAACAGGTGCGGGCCAAAAATAAAGAAACCCTTCAGGGGATTATTGACAGCAACTCGGTGACGGAAGAACAGAAAGAGGAAGCAGTCAACCAGATGATTGAGCTTACCAAAACAGCAGAGCAGGAGTCGGCGGCGGAGACGCTGCTTGCATCCAAAGGCTTTACGGAGACGGTAGTCAATGTCAGTGAAGGCGAGGCGGATGTTGTAGTCGGAAATGTAGAGATGACGGAGGCAAACCGGGCTCAGATCGAGGACATTGTCACAAGAAAAACCGGAGTGGCGCCGGAGAATATTGTCATCACCCCGGTCAATAAAAAGGCAGATCAGAACACGGCAAACGCAGAGAGCAGTACATCGGGTTCGGAAGCCCAGGAAGAGAATACCGAGGATGCGTCCGCAGAGGAATAGAGAAAGGAAGAAAGCTATTGCGGAAGCCGTATTACCTATGTTAAAATAAGAAATTGTGGAATCATATGGAAGATTCCGGTCAGAATAAAGAATATACAGGAGAGTATCATGTCAAAGATTACAGATGAAATAAAAAAGCGGAGAACGTTCGCGATTATTTCCCACCCGGATGCCGGGAAGACGACATTGACT
>CAJFMZ010000105.1 GCA_904393575.1 uncultured Sellimonas sp.
TGGAGGACTATAATCTGTCCCTAAAATTTTTATACGAACTGTTTTTTGAGAAGCAACAGTCTGCTTCGTAAAAGGGCAAATGCCCTTTTACGAAAGTGATATTATCTCAAGTGAAACTTAATATAAAAAAGTGACATTTTCAAAAGTTATTGACAGCTCCGCATCCGTTTTCGCAAGATAACGGGGACATGCCAGACAGTTGTCTCCGCATAACGTAATCTTTTCCATGATAAGATCCTCCTTTATTGCATAAATTTCATAAGATTATAATGAATTTTGAAGTTGCTGCATGATGCGGTCTGCTGTTTCGGTGATTGAGAGACTGCTTGTATCAATGCAGTTTTCCAATAACGAAAACGGTGACAGTGATTTCAAGCTGATTTCGAGCCAGTGATCCGTTCTCCAATCGCAGACTTGATCCTGACGCCAGCGCCGGATGAGAGATTCCTCATCGCAGAGCAATGTGACACTGACAGGTTCCAGATGCAGAGAACGGATGCCGTCAATGATAGTTTGATACACCCATTTTTCGTCCATCAACCAAACGAGTACTACCATTCGACATACAGAACAGTTTTTATAATTTTCTATCATATGTAGAATATTGTTGACGGCCATTGCTTTGGTCTCCTGACTACCGACAAACGGATGCAGGTCCAGACACCAGTCTCCGTCGATAAAAGCGGTTCCGGGATGATGGTCAGCAATATATTTTCCGACTGTGGTTTTCCCAACGCCCATCGGACCATTGATAATGATTACGTTCATAATTTTTTCACTCCATCTGAAAAGTTATCATGGATTACGGCAGATTATGAGACTACAGCCAGTTAGCGTCTATTTCATTTTTTAAGTCACAAAACATTGTATAGAAAGATTCCTTTGCCTGAGACACGATTTCCAAAGCAATTTTTTCATTATATGAATGTGCAACATTATTGCGTTCCTGTAAGGCGCAGAGCCATAACTCCTGGTCTTTGATCATTCCTGCCTGATAAGCAGTTTTTAGACTCATTTTAGGTGATCCTGTTGCACTGGCCTCATAACCATGCATAGAAAGAATCTCTTTCATCATTTTCCATGACTGTTCGAAACAGAGTTTATATAAACCGACCATACCAGTCAGAATGACGATATCAGAATAAGGTTCGGCATACTTGTACAACTGCTTCATATTTGAAAAAGCAGAACAAAAATGATCATATTCTTGCATCGAATACCTCTCTTTCTGTGAATGACTTTCTTTTTCTTATCATAGCATAAAAGAAGAATGATTTTAACGCTTTCTTGACAAATGATTGGCCAGAGAATATACTATCAATTGATAGTAAAACTTTTGGTGGAGGTGATTATCATCTTTCTTAGCACACAATCGTCAAAAAGAGAAGTCTCTGCTTTTTTGGAAGAACTAAAAGTGTTTTTAAAAGAAGATGACTTTGACATAGATACAGATTTTGTTTTGATACGAAAAAATAAGAAGGATGACATGGTGCATTCGACCACGTATACGTTATTAGATTTGGATTATGATATAGAGGATGTTGTTGACAAGTTAAAAGAACTGACTGTCGAGGAATATTCTGAGACAAAAATTGATAAGGATGATATGAATCCGCCATTGCTTTTTGTATTTGGAAAGAATATTAATAAAAAACTTATATATATAAAGTTGAAGATAAAAGAAAACAAGAAAAAGCACGTTTTATGCGTGTCATTTCACTATGCAAAGGATACGATGAAATTTCCATATGCATAATTGTCGATGAAAAGGAGGAAGGACAATGGAAACGAGTACTTTGATTAGAAAAGTTTATATGGATTGTCCGATGTGCGACAAGACACATGAAGTAGAAGAAAGAAAACGCTTTGCAACAATGATACTGAAAGGTGAGGAAGTAACCTACGAGGAGAGGTTTTACTTTTGTGCAAATGCGGATGCGGATGAAAACGAATTTGAAACCGGCTCCATGACAAATGCAAATCTTCTGAATGCACGTAATGCCTACCGCAAAAAACATGGTCTGCTCACCTCTGATGAAATCGTTGCGATAAGAGAAAACTATGGATTATCCCAGGTTGATCTTGCAAGATTGCTGGGGTGGGGAGAAGCTACAATTTCGAGATATGAGAGCAAGGCGATCCAGGATGAGGCTTATGATATCATGCTTCGTCTTATCAAGGATAATCCTTTGATAGCACTGGAATTTCTCAAAAAGAATGCTGCTAAATTTCCTGCGCAGAAAAAAGCGGAGATACGAGCGAAAATGGTAGAGAAATTGGATTCTTATGGAAAGGAGTATTTAACACGGAGGGCCTTTGAAGGCGAATATGCCGATTTCGAAGATCCATCTGATGCCAATGGCTTTATGATACTGGATATTGATAAAATCGAAGCCGTAATTTCATATATTGCTGAAAGTATTTCGGATCTGTTTAAGGTAAAGCTTATGAAAATGCTCTGGTATGTGGATGTTTTTTCTTATAAACGGAATGGTCATGCTATGACGGGGATGGTTTACAGGCATAATACAATGGGAGCTCTTCCAGTAGGACACTATAGACTTATGAATTTGGAAAATCTGAATGTCCGTGAGGAAGAAAGCTATAATTACAATTCCATGCTGCATATTTATCCGACAAAAGGAATGGACTATTCGATTTTAAGTGCGGATGAAAAGAAAATTATAGATAAGGTGATTAAGAAATTCAAAAATTATAAGGCAAAAGATATTGTTGAATATATGCATGAGGAAAAAGCGTATATTGCAACGAAGCCGGGTGAGATTATTCCATTCTCTCTGGCCAAAGAGGTAAGAGATTTTTAGAGCCTGAATGAAAACCATCACATACAATAGCCAAATCCGGGCAAAATACTACCAATCCATGCGTTTTACTTGACACTCCCGTTTTTTTCGGGTAAAATTTGAATAATTTCATGGCGAAAGCCGAATAGATGAGCGATGAAGGGGAATAGTAAGCCTGAGAGAAGTTTCAGAGAAGAGGCGGGTGGTGCGAGCCTTTGACGGATTACGGCTGAACCGGACCTGGAGTTCCTGTATGAAAAGTACAGCGTTTTATCAGCGTTAATGATCAATGAAGTGAGCCGCAGATCTTGCGGTTAATGAGGGTGGTACCGCCGGACATCCGGTCCCTGTTTGGGACGGATGCCCGGTGTTTTTTATTTAACAGGAAACTTTGTTCCCTGTTAAATAAAAACGCTCCGCGGGATGCGCACTCGCGCAAAGCAGAAGTTTGTCGCTAAAGCGACCGCGCTCGGCGCAAGAGTTCCGCAAGCGGAACTCTTTGTTCCATTAAGACATGGGGCGGAAGTCCTTGGAAGCTGTGAAAAATATTGTTTGAGAGGAGAATGAGACATGGCAAAGGACAACAAAAAATTTGTAAAGTCCATCACATCCAGAGATGAAGATTTCGCTCAGTGGTACACGGATGTGGTGAGAGAGGCAGAGCTTTGCGACTATTCCAGCGTGAAAGGATGCCTGAATTATCTGCCGAATGGATATGCAATCTGGGAAAATATCAAGGCGGATCTGGACAAGAGATTTAAAGATACAGGGGTAGAGAATGTTTACCTTCCGATGCTGATTCCGGAGAATCTGCTTCAGAAAGAGGCGGACCATGTAGAGGGATTTGCTCCGGAGGCAGCCTGGGTGACACATGGAGGAACCGAGAGATTACAGGAGAGATATGCGATCCGTCCGACATCCGAGACGCTGTTCTGTGATCTGTGGAGCCGGATGGTGCAGTCCTACCGTGATCTTCCAAAAGTATGGAATCAGTGGAACTCCGTGCTGAGATGGGAAAAGACGACACGTCCGTTCCTTCGTTCCAGAGAGTTCCTGTGGCAGGAAGGACACACGATCCACGCAACTTACGAGGAAGCGGAAGAGAGAACGCTTATGATGTGGAAAGTTTACAAAGACTTCATCAGTGAGTCTCTTGCGATTCCATATGTAGCCGGAAGAAAGACAGAAAGCGAGAAGTTTGCGGGAGCAGAGGACACTTACACAGTAGAAGCGCTGATGCATGACGGCAAGGCGCTGCAGTCCGCGACCAGCCACTTCTTTGGAAATGGATTCCCGGATGCGTACGATATCAAATATCTGGATAAGAACAATGAGCTTCATAGTGTTTACGAGACGTCCTGGGGACTCTCCACAAGAATCATCGGAGCCATCATCATGGTACACGGCGATGACAGCGGTCTGGTACTTCCGCCAAGAATCGCTCCAAAGCAGGTGCGTGTCATTCCGGTGGCGCAGCATAAGGAAGGTGTCCTTGACCGGGCGGAAGAGCTGCTGGCGGCAATCCGCGCAGAAGGACTGCGGGCAGATATTGACGAGTCCGAGAAGAGTCCGGGATGGAAATTCAGCGAGCAGGAAATGCTTGGAATTCCGGTTCGTGTGGAACTGGGACCGAAAGATATCGAAAACGGTCAGGCAGTTCTTGTAAGACGTGACACGAGAGAGAAGACGGTGGTTGCTATCGATGATGTGCCGGCAGCACTGTCCGAACTTCTGGAGACAATCCAGCAGGATATGTATACAAGAGCAAAAGCATTCCTGGACGGCCACATTGACGAGGCGCAGACCATGGATGAAATGGTGGCAAAATTCAAGGACAACAGAGGTTTTATCAAAGCAATGTGGTGTGGAGATGAAAGCTGTGAAGAAGCGATCAAGACAGAGACAGGCGGAGCCGGATCCAGATGTCTGATCGAGGATGAAGAGCCGATTTCCGACAGATGTATTTACTGTGGAAGACCGGCAAAATACAAAGTTTTCTGGGGTAAAGCATACTAAAATGGAACAGATCAGGATCAGACTGCCAGAAAAGGTGCAGTGGATCATCCGAAAGCTTGGGGAACGGGGATTTGACGCATACGCTGTAGGCGGCTGCGTCAGAGATTCGATCCTTGGAAGAGAGCCGGAGGACTGGGATATCACAACGTCCGCAAAGCCGGAAGAGATCAAGGAGATCTTCCGGAGGACAGTGGATACCGGGATTGAGCACGGTACTGTGACTGTTCTGGTGGAAAAAGAAGGATTTGAAGTAACGACATACCGGATTGACGGGGAGTACGAAGACGGAAGGCACCCAAAAGAAGTCTGGTTTACCGGGAAGCTGGCGGAAGACCTCAAGAGGCGGGATTTTACGATCAATGCCATGGCCTATAACGATGAACAGGGACTTTGTGATCTGTTCGGAGGACAGGAGGATCTGCAAAAGGGAATCATCCGCTGTGTCGGGGACGCAAGGGAGCGGTTCACGGAGGACGCTCTGCGGATTCTAAGAGCGGTCCGCTTTTCGGCCCAGCTTGGATTTTCCATGGAGGAAACGACGAAAGAGGCGGCAGGAGATCTGGCGGGAACCCTGGTGAAAATCAGTGCAGAGCGGATTCAGAGCGAGCTGGTGAAGCTGCTTGTATCGCCTCACCCGGAGGAAATCCTGACAGCATGGGAGCTTGGCATCACAAACGTGATTCTTCCGGAATTTGACCGGATGATGGAGACAGAGCAGGAGACGCCACACCACATGTACAATGTGGGTGTGCATACTGTTGAAGCATTAAAGCATATCCGGGCAGACCGGATTCTGCGTCTTTCCATGCTGTTTCATGATATGGGCAAGCCAGAGTACAAGACAATGGACCCGGACGGGACGGCTCACTTCAAGAAACACGCCATCGGAAGTGAGCGGATCGCGAAAGAGGTCATGAAGAGGCTCAAGTTTGATAACGATACGATCCGGAAGGTGTCCAGGCTCGTCTATTATCACGATTACCGCATGCCGCCGACCCCAAGATCGGTCCGCAGAGCGGTCAACAAAATCGGAAAAGAGCTGTTCCCGTATTATCTGGAAATCCGGATGGCGGACACACTGGCTCAGAGTACCTACCACAGAGAGGACAAGATTGCGGACATTCAGGGAGTCGAGGCCCGGTTCCGGGAGATCGTGGAGAAGGGAGAGTGTGTCTCCTTGAAAGAACTTGCGGTGACAGGGAAAGACCTGATCGATGCCGGCATCCAACCGGGACCGCAGATGGGAGAGATCCTGAATGCACTTCTCGAAGAAGTGCTGGAAGACCCGGAGAAGAATCAAAGAGACTATCTGCTTGATCAGGCAGCCCGGATGAACCATTCATAGTAGGAATATTACGAACAAAATACAAAGACAGCCATGATAGCTGGGGGAGGCCAACTATCATGACTGTCTTTTTTTGGAATATTCCATCTTTTTATTTCATGACAAAATATTGATTGACGATTTGGAAAATGATAAACTTATTGTAAGCACAAAACTATCGCAAAACAGGAGTTCTGTTACGCGTGACGATGATATGAATGGATCGGAAATAATAAGAGGTGAGAAATGATGAAAAGGGAATCAAAGATCAATTACCCATTTATACTGTTAATTCTTGTTGCTGTCCTATATACGGTTTGTCTGTCAACAAAAATACTGTCCCCGTTCTGGCTCAATTTCATATGGATGATATTTCTGGTTATTTACGCAGTATGCTTGTTTTTGGAATGGAAAAAATCGCATCGCCGTCTTGACTTTCTTTGTTTTATCATTTCTTTAATAGGAGCATTTCTTATGATAGGGTATGTGACAGAAGTATTGATGGGAGTAAGGAAGGGTTAGTGCATACTTGCTTTTTATGCGGCTTCTGTCTGTCGTACTGTTGGAGAATGCTTGAACCGGTTCTATTTCATTCTCCCTGTTCATAAGCTAGAAAGACGATTGAATCAGAAGACAGGGGGCAGGAATGGACGATTATGATTTAGAGGTGCTGGAACAATATCCGATAGAAGTGGACAATGTCCGAAAGGTAAGGGGTGCCATCCTGTGTGAGACGGATCGGGGGCTGATGCTTTTGAAACAGGCGGCATTATCAAAGCCGCGTATTTTCGTTATGAATGAAATTCATAAAGCTATGAAAAGTCAGGAACATCTGAAATGTGATGAGCTGATTCCGAATAAAGACGGGGAATTCGTGACGGTTTCGGAGGATGGATGCTCCTATTATCTGAAAGCATGGTATCCGGGCAGGGAGTGTGATGTCCGGAAGCATTCGGAGATTCTGGAGGCGGCGAAACTTCTGGCCAAAATTCACAGGCTGATGGAATTTCCGGACTGCTGCGAAGGATTCCGGGAGCCGGATCTTGAGGATGAGTACCGCAGGCACAACAGAGAACTGAAAAAGGTCTGGAACTTTGTCCGGAAAAAGACGGTAAAAGGAGAGTTTGAAAGCAGATTTCTGGAGTGTTTTGAAGAAACGTATCATGTGGCGGTCCAGGTAGAGCGCAGGCTTGAGGAGTCGGATTACCGGAAGTTGATGGAACGAAGCCGGAGACAGGGGAAGTTTGTCCACGGGGAGTACAATTACCACAATATTCTCATTACGCAGGATGGAATGACAGTGGTGAACTTTGAGCATGCCGGAAGAGATATCCAGCCGGCGGATCTTTACTACTTTTTACGGAAAATCATGGAGAAGCACCAGTGGAACGCGAAGCTTGGAGCGGAGATTCTGCGGGCATACGGAGCAGTCAATCCGCTGACGGAAGAGGAGAAGGAGTACCTGGCGCTCCGGCTTTCCTACCCGGAGAAGTTCTGGAAATGCGCCAATACCTACTACAACTCCAACAAGGCGTGGATTTCCTCGAAAAGTGTTGAAAAACTGCGGATTTCCATAGAGCAGAATGAGGAAAAGAAGGCGTTTTTGGAGCAGATATTTTCTTTCCATTTAGATAAGAGTGGTGTATAATAGACAGCATAGAAGACCAATCAGGAGGTACAAAGATATGGGATATCGTGAAAAATACGA
>CAJFMZ010000106.1 GCA_904393575.1 uncultured Sellimonas sp.
ACTTCCGGTATCGTGTACAGGGAATCAAGACAAGAAGAGTTTGAGAAGCTGTTTAAGGTAACAGATCTGGTGCTGCTGGATATCAAACACAGTCTTCCGGAGGGGCATAAAGAGCTGACCGGTCAGGAGCAGGCACCGGTACTGGCATTTGCAAAAGCTCTGGAAGCGGCAGGAGTTCCGATGATTATCCGCCACGTTGTGGTGCCTGGAATTACTGACGGGAAAGAAGAACTGGAGGCACTGGGACATCTGATCTCCGGTTTCCGAAACCTGAAAGGCCTGGAAGTGCTTCCTTATCACACAATGGGAACAAAAAAGTATGAACAGCTTGGAATGGAATATCCGCTGGCAGGTGTGGAAGCCATGGATAAGACAAAGGCTCATGAAGCGAGAGAATTCCTGCTGAAGATCATAATGGAAGACAGAAAAAGTGTGCGGTAGATTACGAAGAGAGTGATTGGATGCACATATAGTTCAAAGCTTATATTGTCCAGCATTTGCTGGACAATATTTTTATATATAGCAATTGAAAATCACGCCCCCCCTCTTTTTCAATCTGAACTTATTTGAAACTCTGCATAGGCATATTCTGTTGAAGAAACATCTTCTGTATTGATAGAATCCGTCTTCCTAAATATCCTCCTGATAAACGGTTTATTTAGCCGCTCCTTCGGTTTCTGAGAGGGTGGAAGAGATGATCTCCACTGCTTCCTCTTCTGTAAAGAACAGATCTTCATCCAGATGTTCACAGAAATCAAAGAAGCCGTGGAGCAGTCCGGGCTCTGTGATGTCCAGGCAGATCATATGGTCCGGGTTGGAGGATGGGAACATCAGATAGCCGTTTTGATGGTTCACGTACATAAACAGTTCGTTGTCCAGATCTCCGATGGTGTGTTTGAGCATTCGTATATTTTCGTGCGGGCAGAGCCTGAGAAATTCTCTGACAAGAACGTGACGGTCCTCTGGCTCGAATGGGCGGTATGCTTCCGGTGGATATTCCGGAATCCGGCCTGTGGAAAGAAAACGCTTCAGCCCTTCTTCCGAAAAGATAAAAAGCATCGGATGTTCCGTAAATCTTTTCCTGAGATCATGTACATAATCCGTCAGCATCTGGATCAAAAGGGAGCGATTCGGAAGATCCGGATAAATGTATTTTTCGAAAAAATAATCTGGAATACCATAAGTCAGGCAAGGGAGCATCTGGAAGCAGTAGTTCTGGTCCAGATCCGCTTTTAAGTTGTGGAAGTACGCAAGCTGTGTTGGAAGGTCGTCCATAGTCACTCCAAAGGAGGAAGTCTGTTCCAGGTACTGACTGTAAATCTGCTGGAAGAATGTCAGGCTTTCTTCTGTATGGAACAAAATGCCGGAGTGCATGTCCCTGGAAAGGAGAAAGGCGTGTTGGGATGTCAGAACCAGATAAGGGAAAAGCAGCAGCTCCTCCGATGAGTGGATCAGATTCCCATAGTAATAGTAAACATGATACTGGCATGCACAGCAGTAGACCGGAAGAATCTTCTTTAAACAGGTCAGGTTATAGTTTTTCTTATCCATTGTCAGCTGATCGCTGGAGTTAAAGCAGATGATATGACTGATGGACAGCTCCTTGTTTTCATATCCCAGAGTCGGCAGAAGATTCATCAGAAAGTCCGAATCCGGCTGAATCAGAAGGCGGATTTCCGGGCTGGAGGACTGGGCTTCCAAAAATAAAATATGAAACAGCAGATGGTTAATCTCGTTTTGCCCGTTCACAGTTGTAACTCCTGGAGTATTGGAAAAGCAGGACAAAGGCTGGTGCTCCGGTACAGAGTAGACTTCGGAATGTTTTCGAAAGTTTTCGAACAGTTCGAGAATATTTTTCCTCCGGTAATAATTTTCCAGACCTTCCGATGAAATTTTGTAGGATTCAAGAAAATCGTTCCTTTCGGATGGAGTCAGCCTGAGATAGTCGGCCATCATAAGTACGGTATCGATATTGGCCACATGTCGGGTTCCTTTGATGATTTTGTACATAAAGGAACGTTCGATCCCACAGTATTGGGCCATTTCATTGGACTTAATATCTTTCGCGGCAATATAGCTCCCTAATAAATCTGAAAAAAGTGACATAATCATTTCTCCTGAATAAAACATAATGATGTATTGAGGGTATCTGTTAGGTCTATTATAAAGAATCTGCTTGGGAAAAGCCACAATAAAATAAAAAGATTGTCCATTTTTATGTCCACTAAGAAAAAATGTAGAAAGGGAAACTGAAACATGATACAATAACTATTGTCTAAGGGATATGAGAGGGAGTTAGTGATTAATAATAGTGTATACCGCAGAAATGTGGTATGATGAAAACGAATCTTACAACAGGATTCGTTTTTTGTTGTCTGAAAAAGGGAGGTTATTATGGAAGTGATGATTAGAAATGCAAAAAGAGAGGAAGCAGTGATCCTCGCACAGATAGAAAAAGAGTGTTTTCCACCGGCGGAGGCGGCCGGGGAGAAGGATATTCAAGAGCGGATGGATGCTTTTGGAGACTGCTTTTTTGTGGCTGAGGCAGATGGAAAGATTGTCGGATTTATCAATGGTGCGGTGGCGAAGGAGCCGCATCTCCCGGATGAAATGTATCATGATGCAGGTCTTCATGATCCGAATGGAGCGTATCAGACAGTGTTCGGGCTGGATGTGCTTCCGGATTTCCGGAGGCAGGGGATTGCAGGGAAGCTGCTGAACAGAATGATTGCCCATGCAAAAGAGTGTGGAAGAAAAGGAGTCGTGCTGACATGTAAGGATCATCTGGTTCACTATTATGCGGGATTTGGCTTTGAGGATTATGGCGTGGCGGACTCTGTTCATGGCGGCGCCAGATGGAATGATATGCGTCTGATCTTTTAAAAAGTCTGTACGGTATGGCGGATTCCTTTTGGAGCAGCGTTTGAAGGAATTGGGAATTGTGTTATAATCAAGGTGCCTGATAGATACAGGTGGTACAGGAAAGGGAAATGATATGGTCTATACATGGGCGGCGGATGCCGCCACACTGATGGATGAAAAACAGTATGAATCCTATTACCGCAGGATTCCTGCCTGGAGGCAGGAAAAGGCGGACCGGATCCGGCAGACGACGGACCGGGCGCTGAGTGTCGGTGTCTGGGTGTTGTATCAGAAGGCGCTTGAGGAAAGCGGGCTTTCGGAACACATGATTTTTAATCTGTCCCATTCCGGACATTATGTACTATGCTCGATCACGGATCAGGAGTCGGCCAGGACGGGATGCGATCTTGAAAAGACGGGGATTCCGAGAATGAAGGTGGCGGAGAGATTTTTCTGCCGTTCCGAGTGGGAGTATATTCAGAAGAAGAGGTCTGAGGCGGAAAGGACGGAAGCATTTTACCGTTACTGGGTTTTGAAAGAAAGCTTTATAAAGGCGACCCGATTTGGGATGAAGCTTCCGCTGGATACATTTGAACTCTGTCTGAAAGAGGAGGGGGATCCAGTGATGGTAAGACAGCCGGATTCTATAAAAGGCCGGTTCTATTTCCGGGAATACCCGCAGCCTGAGAAGGGCTTCCATGCGGCGGTATGTTCGGAAGATCCGGAGATGGCGGAGAATCTCAGATGGGTGATACTGTAACAGAGAGACAGAAAGGACTGTAAGATGAAAAATCAGACAAAAGAAAAAATAAGAAGACTGGAACTTCTGGTACGGTACCGGATACGGAAAATGAGGCATCCGGGCAGGGTGTTTCTGGTGTCTTGCGCCGTAATTCTGGTGGTCGGATTTCTGGGAGGCGTGGCGCTTGGCCGTCATGTGGAAGGAAGGAACACGGAAGCGGCACTGAAAGAAAAGGAAGACCAGTACGAAGCTCTGGAGAAGAAATATCATTCCGCAAAGGAGCAGGCAAAGGCCCAGGATGAGGAGACAAGGCCATGGTATCTGATGCTTGTCAACCAGTCCCATCCGATGGAAGAGGGATATGTTCCGGAGCTTGCGAATATAGATGATTCACACCAGGTAGACGCCAGAGTTCTGGAGCCTTTGCAGAAGATGCTGCAGGCTGCCAGGGAGGAGGGCTACAGCCTTTACGTATGTTCGGCCTACCGGTCGGTGGACAGACAGAAAGAGCTGTTTAATGAATCCATGGTTGACTATGTCGGCCAGGGGATGAATTACTACGAAGCGGCGATTGAGACGGCCAAATCCATCGCTTGGCCGGGGGAAAGTGAGCATGCGACCGGACTGGCGATGGATATTGTATCCAGTGAATACGCCGGGCTGGATGAGAAGCAGGGAGAGACCGATGACCAGAAGTGGCTCATGGAGCATTGTTATGAGTACGGATTTATTCTCCGGTATCCGCAGGATAAGCTGGAGGATACCGGAATCATCTATGAGCCGTGGCATTACCGTTATGTGGGAATAGAGGCCGCAATGGAAATCCGTGACCAGGGCGTGACCCTGGAAGAGTATCTGAACGAAGAGTATTAGAGTCGGCATGAAAACAGACAGGAGGGGTGCCGGATGGAATGGAGCAGACTGTTGTCCCCAAAACGGGAGCGGACAGGGAGAAAGCATAAGGAGAAGAACAGAACTGATCTGAGAAGCAGTTTCGAAAAAGACTATCACCGGATTATCGGGAGCGCCTCGTTCCGCCGGCTCCAGGATAAGACCCAGGTCTTCCCACTGGACCGCAGCGATTTTGTGAGGACACGGCTGACGCATTCGCTGGAAGTCTCTTCTTTTGGAAAATCGCTGGGGCAAAATATAGGGGAGTATATTCTCACCTATGGAAAGGACCCGGAGTTTACTCCACAGATGAAGGAGGATATCTGTAACATTCTCCTTTGCGCGGGTCTGATTCATGATATTGGAAATCCTCCGTTCGGGCATTTTGGAGAGACGACCATTCGGGAATGGTTTGAGGAACATCTGACAAAACTGACTTATCATGGTGCTGTGCTGACGGAGGTGCTGACTCCGCGGATGCTGGGAGATCTTTACTATTTTGAAGGGAATGCACAGGCGTTCCGCCTGGTTACAAGGCTCCACTATCTGGTGGATGAGACGGGGATGAATCTGACCTATGCGCTGTTGAATACGATTGTAAAATATCCGGTGGATTCTCTGCATGTCGATCCGGACGGGGAGAGCATTCAGCGGAAAAAGCTTGGCTACTATCTGGCGGACGAGGAACTGTTTTTCAAAATCAGCCGGGAGACAGGAACAGAAGGAAAGCGCCATCCGCTGACTTTTATTTTGGAGGCTGCGGATGATATTGCCTACAAGACGGCGGATATTGAGGATGCGTTTGTGAAAGGATTTCTGCCGTTTACGGCCCTTGCAAGGGAGCTGGAGGGGCTGGATACCGGGGAGAATTTCCAGGCATATGACCACTTGATGGAACTCTACCATGGGGCGGTGGAGAGAGCGGAAGAAGAACCGGAAGCCTACGCTGTCAAAAACTGGATCGTGCGGGTACAGTCCTTTCTCATTGCATGTGCCACGGAAGGATTTACGGAGAATTATGAGGCCATTATGTGCGGAGAGTATCAGAACGATCTGTTTGCAGGGACAAAAGCGGAACGGTTGATGGAGATCTTGGGACATACCGCGGAAAAGTATGTGTTTCTGACGGATGAAATCTACAAGATGGAAGTGGCGGAATCCAGAATCCTTTCCTTCCTTTTGGAAAAGTTTGTGACGGCTGCCGTCCGGTACAGTGATCCGGATCAGAAGATGGATTCGATTGACCGGAGAATGCTTGCGTTTATTTCGGATAATTATAAGAAAGCTTATCTTTTTTCGTCCCAGGGGAAGGGAGAGATTGAAAAACTGTATCTGCGGATTCTGCTTGTGACGGATTATATCTGCGGAATGACGGACAGTTATGCGAAGCGGCTGTACCAGGAGCTTACGGCAAGGATATAAAGAAAAGCCGACAGGAGGAGAGGGCCCTTGGACCATCTCCTCCCGTTTTTCTGTTTTGGGGTTCTTTTTCCGGAAGGACGGGCATAGTATGGAAAGGAAAAGGAAACAGGCAGGAAGCGAATCTATGAAACGTTTTATCTGTTATCTTTATGAATATCAGGAAGGAAGACGGATCCGGAATATTGGATTTTGTAAAGTTGAGGCTGGCAAGGAAGAGTGTGCGGTCAGTATCCACGGAAAGGGATGGGGTGTCAACAGCCCGAAAAAACTTTCCCTTTACCTTTTCTGGCGAGAAAACGAGAAATGCCTTGGAGTATACCAGGGGGAGCTGGGGAATGTCAGCCCGGCACTGAATTACAGGCTTTTGTATACGCCGGAGGACGTAGGAAGCAAAGAACGGTATGACCAGGTGGAAGGGATTATCCTGTGCGGAGATGCCGGTCCGCAGTATGCGGCAGTCTGGAACGATGAGGCAGTGGATATCAGTCGGATGGAAGAAGCTGGGGGAGAAGCCGAGGAAGAAGATACAGGGACAGTGGAAGAGGCTGAAAGTGAGCCGGAAGAAGAACGAATGGAAGAGCCGTCCGGTGTATCCTATGATGTAGAGGAAATCATGCCAGAGGAAACAGAAGAGACGCAGGAGAAGGATGAGAACGCCTTTTATTTGGACGAGGAAGAGGAGGCGGAGAAGGAAGAGGAACCGTCTCTTGCGGACCAGGAGTGCCGGACCGGATGCCGGTTTCGCTGCACCAAAATTCAGAGACAGGATCTCTCCAGACTCATCCGAAGAGAGTGGCAGCTTGCCAACAACAGCTTCCTTCTCCACGGCTATTATAATTATCATCATCTTGCTTTTTTGCAGGAGGGAGAAAACCTGTACCTGGGAGTGCCGGGAGTCTACAGTGAAAAGGAGAGAAGAGCGGCGCAGGCATTCGGATTCCCAGGATTTGTAAATTATGAAGAGGAAATGTTCGGCCTCCAGGACGGGGAAAAGGAGGATGAGGAGGATTTCGGGTATTGGTGTCGACAGGTTCATCAAATTAGAGTATAATAAATAGAAAACTGCCGGAAGGGCCGGACTACGGCGCGGAAAACGGCAGTTCAGCATTGGATACAGGAGTAAGGAACATGAGACACAGACGTTCAAAGGAAGAGAAGGAACAGGAAGAAAAGCTGCAAAGAGAGCTTCAGGAAAAGCGGGATCTGAAATATATGAAAGAAGCGGTGAAACAGGCGAAGAAGGCCTATGCGCTGGGGGAAGTTCCGATCGGATGTGTCATCGTATACAATGATCAGATTATCGGACGGGGATACAACCGCAGAACGATTGATAAAAACACGCTGGCTCATGCGGAGATGCAGGCGATTCGAAAGGCGAGCCGGAAGATGAATGACTGGAGACTGGAAGACTGTACCCTGTACGTCACCCTGGAGCCCTGCCAGATGTGTTCCGGGGCGATTGTGCAGGCTCGGATCAGCCGGGTAGTCGTTGGATGTATGAATCCGAAGGCGGGATGTGCGGGATCTATCATGAATCTGCTGCAGGTGCCGCAGTTTAATCATCAGGTGGAGCTTACAACGGGAGTGATGGGCGAAGAGTGCAGCCAGATGATGAAGACGTTTTTTAAAGAATTAAGGCAAAAAAAATAGAGCAGATCTCTGCTCTTTTTTGTGCGCTGTGCGTCGAACGCATCTCCCAAGCGTTACTCTGGCAGTTAACTCAACCCAGGCACCCTCGCGGCACACGGGAGATTCCGCTTAGTGCTGCTTCGTTCCCGACCTGACACGGTTCACGGAGTCCCGTTGCGCGAGACCCGAAGTATCAACGCCACTTTCCAGAGGCAGCCTCACAAGAATACGCCCTCGGCACAGCATCACCCCTACTATAGCGGATTGTAGGT
>CAJFMZ010000107.1 GCA_904393575.1 uncultured Sellimonas sp.
AATAACTGGAAGCAGTATTTTCATCAGTTCTATGTGGATGATATTTTGATTATCCCTTCCTGGGAGGATGTAAAACCGGAAGATGAGGGAAAGATGATCATCCATATCGATCCAGGGACAGCTTTTGGAACGGGGATGCATGAGACGACACAGCTTTGTATCCGCCAGATTAAAAAATACGTCACCAGTACCACGAGAATTCTGGATGTAGGATGCGGCAGCGGTATTCTGGGGATGCTGGCGCTGAAATTCGGCGCGGCATACTCTGTGGGGACGGATCTGGATCCATGTGCGATCGATGCCACACATGAAAATATGAAAGCCAATCATGTGTCCCAGGATCAGTATGAAGTGATGATCGGAAATATTATTGATGATAAGGAGATTCAGGACCGGGTCGGTTATGAGCAATATGACATTGTCGCTGCGAATATTCTGGCGGATGTGCTTGTGATGCTGACACCGGTGATCGTACATCAACTGAAGCCGGGCGGAATTTATATTACGAGCGGAATTATTGACGATAAGGAAGAAGTAGTAAAACAGGCAGTAAAAGATGCCGGCCTGGAGCTCCTTGATGTGACCTATCAGGGCGAATGGGTCTGCGTTACGGCCAGAAAACCGGCTGAAAAGGCAGGAGAGTAGTCAGTATGCAGCATTTTTTTGTAACCCCGGAACAGGTAGGGGAGGAAGACATCACTATTACAGGAAATGATGTGAATCACATCCGGAATGTCCTGCGCATGAAAATCGGAGAACAGCTTGAAATCAGCGATGGAAATAATAAAAAATACCGGTGCGAGATCCGAAAGATGACATCCGATGCGGTTCAGGCAGGAATTCTGGAGATTTATGAGACGGATACAGAGCCGCCATGTCGGATTGTGCTGTTTCAGGGACTCCCCAAAAGTGATAAAATGGACTGGATCGTACAGAAGGCCGTGGAGCTTGGCGTATCGGAGATCGTACCGACGGCGGCTCATCGGTCTGTTGTAAAACTGGATGAGAAAAAAGCAAAAAAGAAACAGGAACGCTGGCAGGCCATTGCGGAAAGTGCGGCCAAACAGGCGGGACGGGGAGTGATACCAGAAGTACACGGTGTGATGCGTTTTTCGGAGGCACTTTCCTATGGGGCAGGTCTGGATCATGTGTGGATTCCATATGAGCTTGCAGAGGGTATGGAAGAGACAAGAAAGCAGTTTCAGTCCTTGAAAAGAGGAGAGTCTGTCGGGATTTTCATAGGGCCGGAAGGCGGCTTCGAGGTGGAGGAGGTAGAAAAGGCTGCGAGGGAGGCCCATGCGGAGTCCATCACCCTTGGCAAACGGATTCTCCGCACGGAGACGGCAGGATTATTTGTACTTTCCGTGATTTCCTATCTGATGGAAGCATAGATTGGTGGCAAGATCCGGCCGGCAGACATATGGTAATAGAAAAGACGGAAAGGTAAGATCTGATGGAAGTATATTTGGACAATTCGGCAACAACAAAGGCGTTTGAGGAAGTGGGAGATCTGGTCCGTAAGGTGATGTGCGAGGATTACGGCAACCCGTCCTCCCTGCATCGGAAGGGAATCGAGGCGGAACGCTATGTCCGGGATGCGCGGGAAACATTTGCAAGGATCCTGAAAGTCCAGGAGAAAGAGATTGTTTTCACCTCAGGAGGGACCGAAAGCGACAATCTGGCACTGATCGGCACGGCGAGAGCGTACAAAAGGCGCGGGAATCATCTGATTACAACAGTGATTGAGCATCCGGCCATTTTAAACACCATGCGGTATCTGGAAGAGGAGGAAGGCTTTCGTGTCACCTATCTTCCGGTAGACCAGTATGGCAGAGTCAAGTTGTCCGCATTGCGGGAGGCGCTCTGCAAAGATACGATTCTGGTTTCCATTATGTATGTAAACAATGAGGTGGGGTCTGTCCAGCCAGTCAAGGAGGCTGCCAGCATCGTCAAAGCATATAACAGAGAGATCATTTTTCATTCTGATGCAGTACAGGGATTTGGAAAATACAGAATCTTCCCGAAGAGAGAAGGAATCGATCTTCTGACCATCAGCAGTCATAAAATACACGGCCCAAAAGGGATGGGTGCATTGTATATCAGTGAAAAAGTGCGGATCCGCCCGATTGTATTCGGGGGAGAACAACAGAAAAATATCCGCTCCGGAACGGAAAACGTGCCGGGGATCGCAGGATTTGCTCTGGCTGCCAGAATGGTCTACACAGGACTGGAAGACAAAACAGCACGGATGCGCAGATTAAAAGAACAATTTATCGAGGGAATCCGGCAGGTGGACCATGTGACTGTTCATGGACTTCTGGATGAAACCAGTGCTCCGCATATCGTCAGCGTAGGGATTGCCGGAATCCGAAGCGAGGTACTCCTTCATACATTAGAGGAAAAGGGCATTTATGTTTCATCCGGCTCCGCATGCTCCTCCAATCATCCGGGGATCAGCGGAGTCTTAAAAGGAATCGGAGTGGAGCGGGAGTATCTGGACGCAACGTTGCGCTTCAGCCTTTCTGAGTTTACGACAGAAGAAGAAATTGACTATACATTGAAAACATTATATAATTGTATACCGATGCTCAGAAGATACAGACGCAGATAAAGGAGAAAAAGATGACATTTCAGACGTTTTTGATAAAATACGGAGAAATTGCGATTAAAGGGAAAAATCGTTATATGTTTGAGGACGCACTGGTGCGGCAGATCCGGTTTGCCCTTCGCAAGGCGGAAGGAACGTTCCATGTGCACAAGTGCCAGGGACGCATTTATGTGGACTGTGACGGGTATTATGATTACGAGGAAACGGTAGACTGCCTGAAAAAGGTGTTCGGGATTGTCGGAATCTGCCCGGTTGTGCGGACGGAAGTCAAAGAATTTGAAGAACTGAAAAAAGATGTGGTGGCATACATGGAGGAGGCTTACCCGGATAAACATCTGACGTTCAAGGTGGAATCCAGACGGGCAAAGAAGACATATCCGGTCAACTCCATGGAGATGAACTGTGATCTGGGAGAGGCAATCCTGGACGCGTTTCCAGAGATGAAGGTAGATGTCCACAATCCGGATGTACTTTTGAATGTGGAAGTTCGTGAGGAGGTTTACATCTACTCCCATATCATACCGGGGCCTGGCGGAATGCCGATTGGAACGAACGGAAAAGCCATGCTGTTATTATCCGGAGGAATTGACAGCCCTGTGGCAGGCTATATGGTAGCAAAACGCGGCGTTGGACTGGAAGCGGTTTATTTCCACGCACCTCCGTACACAAGCGAGCGTGCGAAGCAAAAGGTAGTAGACCTTGCGAAAAAGATTGCGGCCTATACGGGACCGATCCGGCTTCATGTAATTAACTTTACGGATATTCAGCTTTCTATTTACGATAAATGTCCGCACGATGAGCTTACAATCATTATGAGACGGTATATGATGCGTATCGCCGAGACGATTGCAAAAGAGCAGGAATGCCTTGGCCTGATCACAGGGGAGAGTATCGGACAGGTTGCAAGCCAGACCATGCAGAGTCTTCTTGTGACCAATGAAGTCTGCACACTTCCGGTTTACCGGCCGCTGATCGGATTTGACAAGCAGGAGATTGTGGAAATTTCAGATAAAATTGATACTTATGAGACATCGATTCTTCCGTATGAAGACTGCTGTACGATTTTCGTGGCGAAGCATCCGGTGACAAAGCCGAAGCTTGATGTGATCAAACGGTCCGAGCAGAGACTGCATGAGGATATTGACCGGCTTTTCCAGGAAGCGCTTGATACAGCAGAAGTGATTGAGGTAGAAGCGTAGGAAGCATTGGCGAACCGGAAGCGGTTCTGAAAGCAGAAAAAATCCCCCACGGACACCGCGGGGGATTCGATTTCATCTAAACAAGATAAGGTTTTAAAACTTCTAAAACTTCATCAACGCCGGCATCAGCGTGAATGTTTAAATCAATCGGTTTAGATAAATCCAGGCTGAAGATACCCATGATGGATTTTGCATCAATCACGTATCTGCCGGATACTAAATCGAAATCGTAATCAAATTTTGTAATGTCGTTAACAAATGACTTTACTTTGTCAATCGAGTTTAATGAAATCTTTACTGTTTTCATTGGAAACACACTCCTCTCTCTCTTTGTTTATATCATTATCTTATGCTAGTACAATTAAAAAGTCAAGGACGAACTTGCCAAAGAATTGGAAGAAATTTCGTCATATTTTATAGAAATACGAAAAGGACTGAGAAAAAGAATGAAAAAAGCAGCGCTGCACAATCTTGGGTGCAAAGTAAATGGATATGAGACAGAAGCAATGCAGAAGCTCCTGGAAGAAGACGGCTATGAAATCGTTCCTTTTCACGAGAAGGCAGACGTATATGTGATTAACACCTGTACAGTCACTAACATTGCTGACAGAAAATCAAGACAGATGCTCCACCGTGCAAGGAAGATGAATCCGGATGCCGTGATTGTCGCGGCCGGATGCTATGTGCAGGCTTCGGAGGAAGCCGGACAGAAACTGGAAGGCATCGACATTTTGATCGGAAACAACCAGAAAAAAAATCTGATTCCACTTCTGCATGCGTTTGAAAAGCATGAAGATGCCAAGGCGGTGATCGATATCAATCATACAGGCGAGTTTGAAGAACTCTATGTGGATTCCGCCGGGGATCATACGAGGGCTTATATTAAAATTCAGGACGGATGCAACCAGTTCTGTACATACTGCATTATTCCGTATGTACGCGGGAGAATCCGAAGCAGAAAGCCGGAAGAAATTGTCAGTGAGGTTACGCGGCTTGCAGCGGCGGGATATCAGGAAGTCGTCCTGACCGGCATTCACGCGAGCTCTTATGGGATGGATTTTGTAAATTCCAGAATGGATCTTGACTCCTGGGTCAATATGAAAGGAGAGAAGAAAGATCTGCTCTATCTGATCCGACTGATTCATGAAATAGATGGAATACGGAGAATCCGTTTAAGCTCCATTGAACCAAGAATTGTCACGGAAGAATTTGCGAAGGCACTTTCCGGGCTACCAAAAGTCTGTCCGCATTTCCATCTGTCCATGCAGAGTGGATGTGACGCGACGTTAAAACGGATGAACAGACATTATACCAGCAGGGAATACGAGGAAAAATGCCGGATATTAAGGACGTACTTTGACCATCCGGCGATTACGACAGATGTAATCGTAGGATTCCCAGGGGAAACAGAAGAGGAGTTTGAGACAACAAGGGCGTTTATTGAAAAAATCGGATTCTATGAGACTCATGTCTTTAAATATTCCCGAAGAAATGGTACGAAGGCGGCAGAGATGCCGAATCAGGTGCCGGATCAGGAAAAGGCAAGGAGAAGCCAGATTCTGCTGGATTTGTGCGCCAGAAAGAAAAAAGAGTTCGAAGATCAGATGATTGGAAGACAGGTGGAGGTGCTTCTGGAGGAGACCGTGGAAAGGAACGGGGTTTCCCTGAGGACAGGCCTGACAAAAGAATATGTAAAAGTTGCGGTAAAGGCGGATGGTACAAGAGAAAACCAGATTCTGATCATGACGATCCAGGATCATTCGCAAATTATGGATTGAATTTTAGATGGGATTATATTAGAATATAAGAGTAGTATTGGAGGTCGCAACGATGAAAGATTTATCAAACACACAGTTTTTCCAGGTGGGCCAGGGCCCTCAGATTCAGGCGAAAGACATTCTTGAAATCGTTTATAAAGCTTTACGTGAAAAAGGATATAACCCGGTGAACCAGATGGTAGGATATATCATGTCAGGAGATCCGACCTATATCACAAGCCATAACGGAGCGAGAAGTCTTGTGATGAAGATGGAAAGAGATGAGCTGGTCGAAGAGATGCTCAAATCCTATATTGAGCACAACGGCTGGGAGTAGAAATGAGAGTACTGGGACTGGACTTTGGCGCAAAGACCGTGGGAGTCGCCGTGAGCGATCCCTTAGGTCTGACTGCCCAGGGGGTAGAGACGATTACACGGACGCAGGAAAATAAGCTGAGAAAGACACTGGCGAGAATCGAGACTCTTGCCGGCGATTTTGAAGTGGGAAAAATTGTACTTGGATTCCCGAAGCATATGAATAATGATATCGGAGAACGTGCGGAAAAAACGCTTGCATTTAAGGAAATGCTGGAAAGGCGGACGGGACTTGAGGTGGAGCTGTGGGATGAGAGACTTACAACGGTTTCCGCCGAAAGGGTACTGATGGAAAGCGGTGTGCGCCGGGAAAACAGGAAACTCTATATAGATAAAATTGCGGCAGTGTTTATACTGCAGAGTTATCTGGATTCCATTGGTATGAGAGGAGTTTAGAATGGAAAAAATTATGTTTATGCCGGAAGGTTCGGATAAGCCGGCAGCATTCTATGTTTTGGAGCAGACGAAAATCAGAGGGATTTCCTATATTCTTGTAACGGATCAGGAAGATGGAGATGCGGAATGTCTGATTTTGAAAGATAAAAGCAAAAACGAAGGAGAAGATTCCCTGTACGAGATCGTGGAAGACGAAGTGGAGCTTCAGGCGGTGTCGAAAGTGTTTGAGGAGCTTCTGGAAGATGTAGGGATCGAATTGTAGTTTTTGCGGATCTTAATTACCAGTCAGAGAATGAACGAACGGAAAATAAAATTCATGGAGGTGTAGATTTGAAAAGAACGAACAATTCAAAATTGCGAATCATTCCGATTGGCGGACTGGAGCAGATCGGAATGAACATTACTGCCTTCGAATATGAAGACAGTATTATTGTGGTGGACTGCGGTCTTGCATTCCCGGAGGACGACATGCTGGGGATTGACCTCGTAATACCGGATGTCACCTATTTAAAGGACAATATTTCAAAAGTGAAAGGGTTTGTAATTACCCACGGACATGAAGATCACATTGGAGCGCTGCCGTATATCCTCAAGGAGCTCAACCTTCCGATCTATACGACAAAGCTTACGATGGGAATTATCGAAAACAAGCTGAAAGAGCACAATCTGATGAGGTGTACGAAGCGGAAAGTCGTGCGCCACGGCCAGTCTATTAATCTCGGAAAATTCCGAATTGAATTTATTAAAACAAATCACAGTATTCAGGATGCATCTGCGCTTGCGATTTATTCGCCGGCCGGTATCGTGGTTCATACAGGAGACTTTAAAGTAGATTACACACCTGTATTCGGAGACGCGATTGATCTGCAGCGGTTCGCGGAGATCGGGAAAAAAGGTGTCCTGGCGCTGATGTCAGACAGTACCAATGCCGAGAGACCAGGATTTACCCAGTCTGAGCGTACTGTCGGACGGACCTTTGATCATATTTTTGCAGAGCATACCAATACCCGTATCATTATCGCAACATTCGCGTCCAATGTAGACCGGGTGCAGCAGATTATCAATTCAGCCTATAAGTATGGCCGGAAAGTAGTAGTGGAAGGACGAAGCATGGTCAATATCATTTCCACTGCCGCGGAGCTTGGATACCTGGATATCCCGAAAAATACGCTGATTGAGATTGACAAGCTGAAAAATTATCCGCCTGAGAAGACGGTTCTGATTACTACAGGAAGCCAGGGAGAATCCATGGCAGCACTTTCCAGAATGGCGGCAGATATCCATAAGAAAGTGACCATTATGCCGGGAGATACTGTAATTTTCAGCTCCAATCCAATTCCGGGAAATGAAAAATCCGTTTCCAAGGTTATCAATGAGCTGTCTGCCAAGGGAGCCAATGTCATTTTCCAGGATGCACATGTATCGGGACATGCCTGCCAGGAAGAGCTGAAGCTGATTTATTCTCTCGTAAAGCCGAAATAT
>CAJFMZ010000108.1 GCA_904393575.1 uncultured Sellimonas sp.
AATCTTAACAGCTGTTGTTGAAGGAAATGTTACAAAAGAACAGATCAACGAAGCTATGAAAGCAGCATCCAACGAATCTTACGGATACAACGAAGACGAGATCGTATCCAGCGATATCGTAGGAATGACATATGGTTCCTTATTCGATGCTACACAGACAATGGTACTGCCATTAGACAACGGAACAACAGAAGTTCAGGTTGTTGCTTGGTATGACAATGAAAACTCTTACACAAGCCAGATGGTAAGAACAATCAAACATTTCGGAACATTATTATAATTTTCGGATTCCGAATCATAAGTGCGGCGGGGCATCCTGCCGGAATAAGACTCAAGGAAGGGTCCGGTCTTTTGTGGGACCGGACCCTTTTTGGCAGAATAAAAGGAGGCAGAAATCATGCTTAACAAAAAATCGATCGATGATATCAATGTAAAAGGAAAGAGAGTCCTTGTAAGATGTGACTTTAACGTACCGCTGATCGACGGAAAAATCACAGACGAAAACCGTCTTGTCGCAGCGCTTCCGACAATCAAAAAACTGATCGCTGACGGAGGAAAAGTCATTCTTTGCTCCCATCTTGGAAAACCAAAGGGAGAACCGAAACCAGAATTATCTCTGGCGCCGGTTGCAAAAAGACTTTCTGAATTACTTGGTCAGGAAGTAAAATTTGCTGCAGATCCGGAAGTTGTAGGACCAAATGCAAAGGCTGCAGTTGCGGAAATGAAAGACGGAGATGTGATTCTCCTTGAAAATACACGTTACCGTGCAGAAGAGACAAAGAATGAAGACAACTTCAGCAAAGAGCTCGCTTCTCTGTGCGATGTATTCGTAAACGATGCATTCGGAACCGCTCACAGAGCACACTGCTCCAATGTAGGTGTTACAAAATACGTTGATACAGCTGTAGTGGGATATCTGATGCAGAAAGAAATCGATTTCCTTGGAAACGCGGTAGAACATCCGGAAAGACCGTTTGTTGCTATCCTTGGAGGAGCAAAGGTTTCCAGCAAGATTTCCGTAATCGAAAGACTTCTTGACAAAGTAGATACTCTGATTATCGGAGGCGGAATGGCTTACACATTCGCAAAAGCTCAGGGAGGAAAGATCGGTACTTCCCTCTGTGAGGATGATTATCTGGACTATGCGTTAAACATGATTAAAAAAGCGGAAGAAAAAGGCGTAAAACTTCTTCTCCCGGTTGACAATATCATCGGAGACCAGTTCTCAAATGATGCAAATACACAGATCGTAGCGACAGGAGAAATTCCGGACGGATGGGAAGGAATGGATATCGGACCTGAGACAGAGAAGATCTTTGCCGATGCAGTAAAAGACGCAAAGACTGTTGTTTGGAACGGACCGATGGGATGCTTTGAAATGCCGAAATTCGCTCATGGAACAAAAGCAGTTGCAGAAGCACTTGCAAATACAGATGCAGTCACCATCATCGGCGGTGGAGACTCTGCGGCAGCTGTCAACCAGCTCGGATACGGGGACAAGATGACACATATCTCTACAGGCGGCGGAGCATCTCTGGAATTCCTGGAAGGAAAAGAATTACCGGGTGTAGCTGCGGCAAACGATAAGTAGAAGAGGAAAAGAGGGTATATTGAAAATGGCAAGAAAGAAAATTATCGCCGGAAACTGGAAAATGAACATGACACCATCTCAGGCAGTAGCTCTTGTAAATGAGTTAAAGCCGTTAGTTGCGACAGAGGAGGCAGATGTAGTATTTTGTGTTCCGGCTATCGATATCATCCCGGCTATGGAAGCAGCAAAGGGAAGCAACATTGTAATCGGTGCTGAAAACATGTACTATGAAGAAAAAGGTGCCTACACAGGTGAAATCGCTCCGGAGATGCTGACAGATGCGGGCGTGAAATACGTCATCATCGGACATTCTGAGAGAAGAGGATACTTTGGAGAGACAGATGAGGATGTCAACAAGAAAGTATTAAAAGCATTCGAGCATGGAATCACACCGATCATCTGCTGCGGAGAATCTCTGACACAGAGAGAGCAGGGAGTGACCATGGATTTCGTACGCATGCAGATTAAGATCGCATTCCAGAATGTGACAGCGGATCAGGCCAAGACAGCAGTGATTGCCTATGAACCGATCTGGGCGATTGGAACAGGCAAAACAGCTACCACAGAGCAGGCACAGGAAGTCTGCGCAGGCATTCGTGCATGCATCGCAGAAATTTATGATGAAGCAACTGCGGAAGCAATCCGTATCCAGTACGGCGGTTCTGTAAACCCGGCCACAGCCCCGGAATTATTCGCACAGCCGGATATCGACGGCGGTCTTGTCGGAGGAGCTTCTCTCAAAGATGATTTCGGTAAAATCGTAAACTGGAAATAAGATGGACATGCCCTGCGGATGAAAAGATCCGCAGGGTTTCTTGTTTTGCACTTTCCGTGGAAATATTGCAAAATATGAATGAAAATAGTACAATAGAAAAAGTCAGGAGATGCTCGGAGAGCTTTGAAATACATAGGCGGGAAGGGAAAGCAGTATGGTTACGATTAAAGATATCGCACAGGCGGCAAATGTAAGCGCCATGACAGTATCCAATGTCATACACGGAAGAACCAAAAAGGTCTCCAGGGAAACGAAAGAACGGATCGAACGGATTATGGAGGAGATGCAGTACGTGCCGAATATGGGGGCACGGATGCTTGTACAGAATCAGTCCAGAATTATCGGAGTGATCTCCGGTATTCCGTCAGATTCAGAGCAGGAGACACTGTCTCATCCGCTGGCTGCGGAGATGCTGGGAGAAATCGAAAAAGTTATCCGTTCCAGGGGATATTATATGATGCTGTACGCCGCGTCCTCGGAAAAGGAGATCCGGGATCTGATCCATACATGGAATGTGGACGGGATTCTGACGATTGGCATTCCAACGGAGATCTGCCGGGAACTTGGAGGGGACATTCGAATGCCGGCGGTGTTTACCGACTGCTACTTCCGTGAGGATGAGAACTTTCGAAATGTGGGTACTGAGGATGAGGAAGGCGCCTATCTGGCGGCATCCTACCTGATTAAAAAAGGACACCGCAGGATTGCCTATGTCACAGACGGACCCTATGGTCAGGATGGCAGGCCGACAGACGTGTCAAAGAGAAGGCTGGAAGGCTTTCAGCGGGCGCTTGTAGAAGCGCATATTCCTGTTTCTGACGAACACATTTACAAAGGAAGTATTCAGGAAGAGGAACAGACGGCCATGCTTCAGGCTCTGGCGGGGCATATTTTTGATTATACGGCGGTGATATTCAGCAGAGACTATTACGCGCTGGAGGCGATGGACTATTTCCGGCATCACGGGATCTGGATTCCGAAAGATATTTCCATTGTCGGCTTTGATGATCTTAGTATGTCAAAATTCGCTTACCCAAGGCTGACGACAGTCAGACAGGGAGCGGGAGAAAAAGGGCGAAAAGCGGCAGAGCTTTTGTTCCAGGCGCTGGAAGAAAAGGAAGAAAAAAAGGTTGATATCCGGATTCCGGTCCGGCTGGTGGAGCGGGAGACGGTAAAAGAGATTTTGTAGTAAGAAGGAGAAAAAGCAATGAGTAAAAAACCAACAGTATTGATGATCTTGGATGGTTACGGACTGAGTGAAAAGACAAAGGGGAATGCGGTTGCAGAGGCCAGCACCCCTGTTATGGATAAATTGATGGCAGAATATCCGTTTGTACGCGGTAACGCGAGCGGAATGGCGGTAGGACTTCCGGAAGGACAGATGGGCAATTCGGAAGTAGGACATCTGAATATGGGTGCCGGACGTATCGTATATCAGGATCTGACTAAGATCACAAAATCCATCCAGGATGGAGATTTCTTTGAAAATGAGGCGCTTCTGGCAGCATGTGAAAATGTAAAGAAAAATGACAGTGCGCTGCACCTGTACGGACTGGTATCCGACGGAGGCGTACACAGCCATAATACACACATTTACGGACTTCTGGAGTTGGCAAAACGTCAGGGCATCTCCAAAGTGTATGTACACTGCTTCCTGGACGGCCGTGATACGCCGCCGGAATCCGGAAAAGAGTACGTGCAGGAGCTTTCGGACAAGATGAAAGAGATCGGTGTCGGAGAGATCGCTTCCGTAATGGGACGTTACTATGCGATGGACAGAGACAACCGCTGGGATCGTGTCGAGCTTGCCTACAACGCACTGGTAAAGGGAGAAGGCAACACCTGCGAGGATGCCGTAGAAGCGGTACAGAAATCCTACGATGATGGAAAGACGGACGAATTCGTGGTTCCTGCTGTAATTACAAAAGACGGAAAACCGGTTGCTACAATCAAGGACAACGATTCCATCATCTTCTTTAACTTCCGTCCGGACCGTGCAAGAGAGATCACAAGAGCTTTCTGTGCCGATGAGTTTGACGGATTTGACAGAGGCGAGCGGATCCATACGACTTATGTCTGCTTTACAGAATATGATGTGACCATCCCGAACAAACTGGTTGCATTCCACAAGACAGAAATTACAAATACTTTTGGCGAATTCCTGGCAGCAAACCATATGACGCAGGCAAGAATCGCAGAGACGGAGAAATATGCACATGTAACCTTCTTCTTCAACGGTGGAGTAGAAGAGCCAAATCCGGGAGAAGACCGTATCCTTGTGAAATCTCCAAAGGTTGCAACCTACGACCTGAAGCCGGAGATGAGCGCATACGAAGTATGTGACAAGCTGGTAGAAGCGATCCGGTCACAGAAATATGATGTGATCATCATCAACTTCGCAAATCCGGATATGGTAGGACACACAGGAGTGGAAGCGGCAGCTATCAAAGCGATCGAGGCAGTAGACGAATGCGTAGGAAAAGCAGTGGACGCCATCAAAGAAGTGGATGGACAGATGTTTATCTGTGCGGACCACGGTAATGCAGAACAGCTCATTGATGAGACAACAGGTGAACCGTTTACGGCACATACCACAAATCAGGTACCGTTTATCCTTGTCAATGCAGACCAGGCATATGGCCTGAGAGAGGGCGGATGCCTGGCAGATATCGCTCCGACACTCATTGAGATGATGGGAATGAAACAGCCAAAAGAGATGACAGGAACATCCCTTCTTGTTCGTAAATAGAATCTTCTGATATAAGAGAGGGAGCCGTTGTGAAGTGTAATGAATACATGGAGCAACGGCTCTTAATCAATGATTCTTTATGTCGGTGAGAAACAAAAATGAATAAAATCAACATATAAAATTCATTTTTGGCCATATTTTCCGTGAAAATTAGAAAAATAAAGAAAAAATTGCAAGAAACAGTTGACGGAAAGTCAAAATCCCGATACAATAGAAACCAGTGAAAATGAAGAAGGGCGGTAAGACCATGACAGCATACAAAGATCTGAGCAAAAATGAGCTGAAGGCTCTGAAAAAAGAGCTGACAAAGAAGTTTGAGGATGTAAAGGCAAAGGGACTGAAGCTTGACATGTCCCGTGGAAAGCCTTCTACAGAGCAGCTGAATCTTTCTATGGGAATGATGGATGTTCTGACCAGCAGTTCCAATCTCGTATGTGAAGAGGGAGTGGACTGCAGAAACTACGGGGTACTGGATGGGATCAAGAAGGCGAAGCAGCTTCTGGCGGACATGATGGAGGTCCCGAAAGACAATATCGTTATTTTTGGAAATTCCAGTCTGAATGTAATGTACGACACCGTAGCACGTTCCATGATTCACGGTGTTATGGGAAGTACGCCATGGTGCAAACTGGACAAGGTAAAATTCTTATGCCCGGTTCCTGGCTATGACCGTCATTTTGCGATTACAGAGCATTTTGGAATTGAAATGATCAATATTCCAATGACACCGACAGGACCGGATATGGACATGGTAGAGCAGCTTGTCAGCACAGATCCTGCGGTAAAGGGAATCTGGTGTGTGCCGAAATATTCCAATCCACAGGGAATTACCTATTCCGATGAGACCGTACACCGTTTCGCGAAGCTGAATCCGGCGGCGGAGGATTTCCGAATCTACTGGGATAATGCGTATGGCATTCACCATCTCTACGAAGATAAACAGGATTACCTCATTGAGATTCTGATGGAGTGTAAGAAGGAAGGACATCCGGATATGGTCTACAAGTTTTCTTCCACATCCAAAATCAGTTTCCCAGGTTCCGGTATTGCAGCGATCGCCGCTTCCGATGCCAACCTGAAAGAGATTCGCGAGCAGATGAAGATCCAGACGATCGGACACGATAAGCTCAACCAGCTCCGTCACGCAAGATTCTTCAAGGATATCCACGGAATGGTGCAGCACATGAAGAAGCATGCGGACATTATGAGACCGAAATTTGATACGGTACTTGCTTCTCTGGAAAAGGAGCTTGGCGGACTGGAAATCGGCAGCTGGCTGGCTCCAAGAGGAGGATACTTTATCTCCTTTGATTCCATGGATGGATGTGCGAAAGCAATTGTAGCAAAAGCGAAAGAGGCTGGACTTGTGATGACCAATGCAGGAGCCACCTATCCGTACGGAAAGGATCCGCATGACAGCAATATCCGTATTGCTCCGTCTTATCCGACACTGGATGAGATCAAACTGGCAATGGAAGTATTCACGCTGAGCGTTAAGCTGGTCAGTGTGGATAAACTTCTTGCACAGGCTGAATAAATAAAGCCCCTTCTTTAAAATTATTATATATGCCCTATGTGAAATACTGCATGCAGGATACGAAACGAGTGTCAGGCATGCAGTATTTTGCGTCATGAATGAAATAGAAGGATGTCCGAGGAATACCAATTTTTATTCATTTGTTTTAGAATACCAAAATATTTGTTTAGATTTTTAGCGGTTTTCCTGCCAACTGATAGAGATACTAAAAATTCTACAACAATTATACTATTGCTTTTGAGTTTGAAATCACACTTGTAAAATGCGAAAATTATAATAATTATTCGTCTATATATAAATATATTTATATTTTTTGTAAGAAATATACAAAAAATATAAATTGATTTTATTAAATTAGATGAAAAATAATGCAAGGTAATGAAATTGAAAATTAAAATTGATATTTTGTAAAAAATGTAATACAATATGTAAAACATAGTATTAAATATAGTCTTTCAAATCAAGCAAAAATTTCTTGCTTTTCTGTTTTTAAGTAATATACGATTGCTTGATAAAGTAATTTTAAAAATTATATATTTTTAAAAATATTTTAGAAGAAGTAGATTTTAGAAAATATTAGGCTAATCTATCTTTCTAAAGTAAACTGTATTGAATACGGGATTTATGTACAAATTTCAAATGCTATATATAAATTGGTGAATTTTGTAAATGTTATTGGACCACTACTATCGTTTACTTGGTGCCAGACGAAAAATTATGGAGGGAAAATAATGAAAGATTCGCAATTATTAATCTGTACAAATGATCTATCAAATAATAACGAAAAATTTAATATTTGTGTTTATCAATCTGAAATTAGGCAGAAAAATTTAAAAATTTTTTCTTGCAGTGCCAGGAAAAAGGGGGCTAGTGGTCCGCCTAGAATTCCTGATTTAAAGCCAATGCGATTGACTTAAAATATGGAGATATAAAAAACAATATAAACATTTTATTCGTCTGGCACCTTAAGGAGGTAGAAATGAAAGAAATAACCACAAATAACGGAAAAATATACTTTGATGAATTTACTCGTTGTTATTATAAATCGGAAAATGAAAAATTGAAAAAACCTATTTTTGAGAATTATGACGAATATTTGTCTTATGTTAAACAAATAAATTATTTTGATACAATTTACTATAATATTACAAAAAAATGTAATAT
>CAJFMZ010000109.1 GCA_904393575.1 uncultured Sellimonas sp.
CGCCTTTATATAGGTACTGCGGTCCTGATACAGACGGCAGACAGCATCCAGAAGTGTTTCGTCTGTCAGAGTTTCCTCTTCCAAGACCATACTGAATCCCTGGCGTTCAAAGGAACGGGCGTTTAGAATCTGGTCTCCGCGACTGGATTTTGCAGGAAGCGGAATCAAAATATTTGGCTTGCGCAGAGCCAGGAGCTCGCAGATCGCATTGGCCCCCGCGCGGGAAATAACAAGATCAGCCAGCGCAAAAAGATCCTTCAGCTCTTTTTGGATATATTCAAATTGTGCATAGCCTTCTACCCCGGTCAGGGATTCGTCCAGCTTTCCTTTTCCACAGAGATGAATCACCTGAAAATTTTCCAGAAGTTTTGGAAGAATTCTGCGGACTGCCTGATTGACGGCAGCAGCGCCAAGACTTCCGCCGATGACAAGAATAACAGGCTTTTCGGATGTAAAATGACAGAATTTCCGAGCCACTTCCGGATCACCGGTCAGCAGTTCCTGGCGGATCGGTGATCCGGTGAGAACAGCCTTGTCTGCCGGAAGGCTTTTTAATGTCTCCGGAAAGTTGCAGCAAATCTTTGTCGCTGACGGCATGGAAATCTTATTGGCAAGTCCAGGTGTGATGTCAGACTCATGGATAATGGTCGGAACATGATTCTTTTTACCTGCCATCACAACAGGAACACTGACAAATCCGCCCTTGGAAAAGATAACATCCGGTTTTAATGTTTTAATTAGTTTATTTGCCTCATGGAAACCTTTTAATACACGGAACGGGTCCGTGAAATTTTTCATGCTGAAATAACGGCGCAGCTTGCCGGAAGAAATCCCGTGATAAGGGATATGAAAAGGTTCGATCAGATCTTTTTCAATTCCATTATAAGATCCGATATAGTGAATGTCATATTGAAGTTCTTTCAGGCGGGGAAGCAGGGCAATATTTGGTGTTACATGCCCGGCCGTGCCGCCGCCGGTTAAAATGATACGTTTCATAGCACGCCTCCGAAAATGCTTTTATGATTATTTATATTAAACAGAATTGAAATAAAGGTCAAGTCGGAGAAAAGAAAACGCAGAAAAAGGGGGACGAAATGAAAAAAGAAGATGAACTCATGAAAGAGCTCCTGCAGGAAGACCTGATAAAAAAGGCCGAGCAAATCAAGAAGGAAGTCGAGCAAAATCCGCCGCCAGCCGGAACAGGACCGGATCCGGGGCTGAAACATAAAATATGGGAGCAGGCAGAAGAACTCAGACGGCAGAAAGAAGCATACGAAAATCTATCCGAAGCAGACAAGGAGGCACTGCGTCTGGGGAAAGAGCTTCAGCTCCGCAGAGAAGAAAAAGAAAGAGAAGAATTTTCCGAAGAACTTATCCCGGAATCTCTGGATCTTGCGGCCGGAGCAGAAGAAACTCAGCCTGATATTCGGAACCGGGAAAAAAGCAAAGTCCGAAAAGTATGCGTAAAAAAACGTCGGAAGAAGACCCTGATCGCCCTTGCTGTAGCCCTTGTCGCAGTACTGGGAGTGGGAATAACAAGTTTTGGTGATAAGGGATTTGTGACAGAGACGGTAAATCGGATGTTGGGTGGAAGAAAATCAACAAACATAACTGCAGAAAGTGATGATGCGGATGTTACGCAACAGGAAGAAATAACAGAAGAGAAGGCGTTTCAACAGATTAAAGATGAATTTGGATTTGATCCAGTGCGAATGGATTATAAGCCCCAAAATATGAGAATGATTGATGCATCAATAGATACTGAATTATTAATAGCTAATTTATATTATCAATACGAAGAGAAAGTTATAACGTATAATATGGCACCAGCATATGTAGACTTTTCGTTTGGCTTTGATATTGAGGATAGTATCATAGGGGAATATAAGAAGATAGTGAAGAATGTAGAAATTACGGTTACGGAATATCGGGTAAAGGATACAGAAGAACAGGAATTTTCTGCTGAGTTTAAAGATAAAGATGTTGCGTATGTTTTAACAGGTATAATAGAGAAAGGCGAATTTGAAAAAATTTTGGAAAATCTGCACTTTTTTTGAAAAAAAGCGAAAGATTTTGGAAGTTCGTGTGTCTATATATTAGAGGAGCAAAATTATGAAGAGAAAAAAGTTACTATCAAAAGCAGCGGCGATGATAACGGCAGTGACACTGGTATTCGGAGTATCCGGATATCTGGTCCAGGCAGCAGAGGAGAGCTCGGAACAGATTGGATACATCACGATACAGCCAAGAGGTGCATATCTCCAAAGTGGTTATTCTAAAATCAACAAAGCTGGTGATGGGAAAATTGTTGCTGGAGGTAGCACGGCAGCACAGAAAGTTGTTTCAGAAGTCAGTATTAATGTAAATGTAGAAAGAAAGGTTAATGGTTCTTGGGTACATTACACTTCTTGGACATCTACAAAGAAGAATGCTGTTGCGGTTACATCATCAAAGACGCTGACAGTACCAAAGGGTTATTATTACCGCGTCAAATGCGTACATTACGCAAATTCAGATGTAAGCAGTTCTTCAACGGGCGGTCTTTACATCTAACAGGAAGATTTAAAAACTGAATATGGAATGATTTGTTTACAGAAAGGAAAGTTTAAATGTATTTCGGGAGAGTTATTGAGGTTACTGCTCCATACAAAATGTAAAGGGAGCCAAACGGCTTCAAATCTTTTAGTCCTTACATTGAGAAACCCACAATTAGCCCATATGGGCGAGAAAACCCCATGGAGCAGTAGCCCCAATAGCTCTTCCGGTACATTTCTTAACCGGAATTCTCCGGTTAGTGCTTATGATATAGGAAACAAACCGTTTCCTATATCATAGATCTTTCCGGAAAGAACAATATTGTAGGCAAAAGAAAAAGATTCCGCAGGCTGGGAGATATCTCCCCCACAGCGGAATCTTTTTTCTTATTTATTCAGGCCTGCCTGAAGTGCATGAGCCAGCTGATCCGGGCAGGATGTGTTCTTGAATCCACACTTGATGCCGGAAAGGCGGCGGATCGCTTCTTCGGCATCCATGCCTTCTACCAGCTTGGCAATGCCTTGAAGATTGCCGTTGCAGCCGCCCGTGAATACAACATTATGAATGCGGTGTTCGCTGTCGAGATCAAATTCGATTTCTTTGGAGCATACGCCCGTTGGATTGTACTTCATATTGATTCCTCCATTTCTGCTTCCCTTCCGAGAAAGAATTATAGCAAAGAAGTCGAAAATATGCTAGGTATAAATCTTAAAATTTGGTATACTGTGAGGAAAGGAGGTCGAAAACATGATTGGAATTATCGGAGCAATGGAAGATGAAGTTGCAGAATTAAAGAAAAGCATGGAGATAGAAGAGGTTGTTGAGCAGGCATCGCTGTCCTTTTGCAGAGGGAAGCTTTCCGGAAAAGAAGTCGTTGTCGTGAGAAGCGGAATCGGCAAGGTGAATGCGGCAGTCTGCGCTCAGATCCTGGCGGACCGGTTTGGAGCGGATGTGATTATTAATACCGGAATTGCAGGCTCCCTGGATGCGGCGATCGATATCGGGGATATTGTGATTTCAACGGATGCGGTGGAGCATGATATGGATGCCAGCACGTTTGGGGATCCGGTTGGGCAGATCCCGCAGATGGATACCTTCTCCTTCCCGGCAGATGAAAAGCTGGTGAAGCTGGCAAAAGAAGTCAATGAAAAGATCAATCCGGATATTCATACGTGGACAGGAAGAATTGTCAGTGGAGATCAGTTTGTCTCTTCCAGTGAGAAGAAAGAGCAGTTGATTCGCCTGTTTGATGCAAAATGTACGGAGATGGAGGGAGCGGCAATTGCTCATACGGCTTATCTCAACCATATTTCGTGCGTCATCATTCGTGCGATTTCGGACAAAGCTGACAACAGTGCGTCGATGGACTATCCGGCGTTTGAAGAGGCGGCAATCCGCCACAGTGTAAGGCTGATTGAGGCATTAGTGCCAAAGATCCAGGAATAGCAAAGGGAGAAACCGCCAAAAACCGCCCCGCTTTGCGGGCGGCAGCGCAAAATATGTAGAACGGTTACAGAGCCTTTTTCCGTAATTTTCAGTTATACTGAGAATAAACAAAAAAACGGAGGAGGCTCTTTTTATGTTGGAAGCAGTATGGAAACATGGAGTATTTTTTTACGCAGTCGGAGTGATGTGTATACTGGGAATTGCCAGCAAGATCATTGTCAGTCTGACACTAAGACGCCTGGTACGGGAGGCCGGAAGAATGGGAAAAAGCGTGCACCCGCTGATGAAACTGGTCCGAGCCAAATTTGAACATGCCTGCATGGTCAGTGATAAGGTGCAGAATATCCGGGCGTTTGTGGATAAGTATATGTATGAATACAAAGTACTGTGGATAAAGCTGCACAGTTGGAGACAACTGGAGAAGGGAGCGGCAGTTGGCGCATTGATTTTCGGGGGACTTGGGGCGGCATCCGCCTATGCTTTGAAAGCTCCTCTGGAGAGTACAGGTCAGTACGCGGCAGCAGGAATTGCGGGAGCGGTGCTGCTGTCAGCACTTCGGATGATAACGGATGAAGCTTACCAACTGGATGCGGCAAAAAACTATATGATAGAGTTTCTGGAAAATACATATGCGCACAAGTACGAAAAGAGAACCTTGAGACAGGAAGCAGATCTCCGGCAGGAAGAGGAAGAAAGGGTGGTAGAAGCGGCAGAAGAAGAGCAGAAAGCCGTTGTGCTTCAGGCGGAGGAAGATGTTTCCGGGGAAGAACTTCTGGAATTTGCCCCGGATGAAACGAAAGAAAGTGAAGTGCAGGAGGACGAGGAAGTGGAATCGGAACTGGTTGCACTGATGAAGGAAGAGCAGGAGAAGGCGAAAGAAGAGGAAGAACGAAAAGAAAAACGCCGGCAGGACGAAGAAATGATACGCCAGATCCTTGCCGAGTTTTTAACTTGATTAATAGAAGGCCTTTTGCTAAAATATACCTAGTAATTTATACCTACATACAATGATAGAAAGGATGGGTAAAGTGATGGCAAAGGTAACATTTGACTATTCAAAGGCAGATCTGTTTATCAAGGAACATGAAATGGAGTCCATGAAAGACATTACGCTGGCGGCAAAGGACAAGCTGCTTGCGCGCACAGGAGCCGGCAATGATTTCCTTGGATGGATCGACCTTCCGGTAGATTATGATAAAGAAGAGTTTGAGAGAATTCAGAAAGCGGCGGAGAAGATCAAAAGCGATTCAGATGTACTTCTTGTAATCGGAATCGGCGGTTCCTATCTGGGTGCAAGAGCGGCGATCGAATTCTTAAGACATAGTTTCTACAACAATATTTCAAAAGAAGCGCGCAAAACGCCGGAGATCTATTTTGTAGGAAACAGCATCAGCAGTACGTATCTTCACGATCTGATCGATGTGATCGGAGACAGAGATTTTTCTGTAAATATTATTTCTAAATCCGGTACTACAACGGAACCGGCAATCGCATTCCGGATTTTCAAGGAGATGCTGGAAAAGAAATATGGCAAAGAAGAAGCGTCCAGACGTATCTATGCGACGACAGACAAGGTCAAAGGAGCGCTGAAAAATCTGGCAACGGAAGAAGGATATGAGTCCTTTGTTGTTCCGGATGATGTAGGAGGACGTTTCTCCGTGCTGACAGCAGTAGGACTTCTGCCGATTGCTGCAAGCGGAGCTGACATTACAAAACTGATGGAAGGAGCGGCATCTGCAAGAAAGGCAGCGCTGGAACTTCCGTTTGAAGAAAACGATGCACTGAAATATGCGGCAGTGAGAAATATTCTCCACGCAAAAGGAAAAGCTGTAGAAGTGCTTGCAAACTACGAGCCGAGTCTTCACTATGTATCCGAGTGGTGGAAACAGCTTTACGGCGAGAGTGAAGGAAAAGACCAGAAAGGTATTTTCCCGGCATCTGTAGATCTGACGACAGATCTTCACTCCATGGGACAGTTCATTCAGGATGGAAGCAGGATCATGTACGAGACCGTACTGAATGTAGAGAAATCCAGAGAAGAAGTAATCATCGGAGAAGAGCCGGTAGATCTGGACGGACTGAACTACCTTGCAGGCAAGACCGTTGATTTTGTCAACAAGAGTGCAATGAACGGAACCGTCCTTGCACATACAGACGGTAATGTGCCGAACCTGATGGTAAAGATTCCGGAGCAGAATGAATTCTACCTCGGAGAACTGTTCTATTTCTTTGAATTTGCCTGCGGAGTCAGCGGATACATCCTTGGCGTCAACCCGTTCAACCAGCCGGGTGTAGAGGCATACAAGAAAAACATGTTCGCACTTCTCGGAAAACCGGGATATGAAAAAGAACGTGAAGAACTGATGAAGAGATTATAAAATCAAGCAGAATAGAAATGGTCAGGGCGACCGGTTTTCGCTCTTGACATACAGAAAAGAGACAATTCTTGCAGAATTTGGGTTGTTTGAAATCCGAATTCTGTATGGGACTGTCTCTTTTTTGCGTAGTCCTTCTTCAGATCCGAGTATCCGATCAATGTCAAGAACCAGTCCTGTTAAAAGAGAAAACGCTCCTTAACTGCAAAAATTGGTGAAAATTTAAGAATCTTTTTAGAAATATTAGAGCCTTTACAGTAAAGTTTAACAAAGCTGATAGCAAATATATACAAAAAAATGTATTTTTATTATGGATTATTGTGTGATCGGATATTGACTTTTCAAATATGGAGGAGTAAAGTAAGCACGATATAAAAATGAAAAGGAGGGAGCAAAACGGGTAGTTTATCAGAGAAGTTAATGGAAGAGCTGAACTGTAAGGTCGTGTTCACAATACCCATCGGAAAAGGACTTCCGATTTATGAATCCGTCGTTGTGACATGGATTGTTATGGCGGTTCTTGTATTACTTTCTATTATTTTAGTACGGAACTTAAAAGTAGAAAATCCGGGGAAAAAGCAGCTTGCGCTGGAAGCCGGATATTTATTTTTCCGTAATTTCTTTTATAATCTGCTGGGAGAGCGCGGAGCACGTTATATTCCCTATATGATTACGGTTGTCTTTTACATAGGCTTGTCCAATATCATGGGAGTATTTGGCTTTGTCCCGCCTACAAAGGATATGGGCGTGACGATTGCGCTGGCACTTATGAGTATCATCCTGATCGAATATTCCGGGATTCACCAGAAAGGGACAAAGGGGTGGCTGAAAAGCTTTGCTGAGCCTATTCCTATTATGCTTCCAATCAATATACTGGAGCTGGGAATCCGGCCGCTGTCGTTGTGTATGCGGCTTTTCGGAAACGTATTGGGATCTTATGTGGTAATGAAGCTGATCGAGATCATTTGTCCGATTTTGCTTCCAATCCCATTTAATCTGTATTTTGACTTTTTTGACGGATTCATTCAGGCATATGTATTTGTATTTTTAACATCCCTGTTTATCGGCGAAGCAATCGAGTAGACAGACAGGGGAATGAGAAAAGAGAACAAGGAGGAAACAAAACGATGTCATCTTTAATCGCAATTGGAGCAGCAGTAGCAGTATTCACAGGTATTGGCGCAGGTATCGGTATCGGTCTTGCAACAGGAAAAGCGGCTGAGTCTATCGCAAGACAGCCGGAGGCAGAAGGCAAGATCAGAAGTACCCTGCTTTTAGGTTGTGCTCTTGCCGAGGCAACAGCGATCTACGGTTTCGTAATCGGTCTGTTAATCATCATCTTATTAGGATAACAGAAAGGCAGGTAGAGGCAGATGCTGACATTAAGTCCGGTTACAATCATCGGTACAATCATAAATCTGCTTGTTCTGTATTTCCTGCTGCAGCATTTCT
>CAJFMZ010000110.1 GCA_904393575.1 uncultured Sellimonas sp.
GCCTTGCCGAAAAAGGGTGGATATAAATAATAGAAGGGACTGGGACAAAGATGGCTAGGAGTGTTTATGGCCTGGATCTTGGTACTTATCAGTTGAAGATTTACGACAAAAAAGAAAACCGGATCCGTACCGTGAAAAATGCAGTAGCCGTCCGGAATGAGACAGAAATTTTTGCCACGGGGGACCGGGCCTATGAGATGTTTGAAAAGGCTCCGGATGAAATTACGATTGAGTTTCCCATGAAGGAGGGCGTGATCTCACGGATTGGAGAGATGCAGTATCTGCTGGAAAGTGAGTTGAAGCCGGAGGACGGATTCTTCTCAAAGGGCACAGAATATGTGATTGCGGTTCCGACAGATGTCAGTGAGATGGAAAAGAAAGCATTTTTTGATCTGGTGATTCATTCATCTGCCAGGGCAAAGGAAGTGCGTATTGTAGAACGTGCAGCCGCGGATGCTGTCGGGGCAGGGATTTCACTCAAGGAAACTGCGGGGGCCGCAATCATCAATATCGGCGGAGAGACAACGGATATCTCAGTGCTGGCAAGAGGTGGAATCGTCCTGAATCGTCTGTTGAAAGGCGGAGGCGCTACCATTGACAGAAGCATCATCTCGCTTGTCAGAAGGCAGCTGGATTTTGTGATCGGCAGACTGACAGCCGAGACGGTCCGGATCAAGAGCAGTGTATTTCACAGTGGATCAAACAGCATGGTGACCGTGGCCGGAAGAGATCTGCTCCGGTCCAGGCCAGGCTTCCGGGATATTCCGGATCATATTGTGAGAACCGCTATGAAAGAATTTCTCAGACCGTGTGAGGAAGCCATATCGCTGATGCTGGAACAGACGCCGCCGGATGTGCTGGCATCGATCCGAAAAAATGGAATCTGTCTGACCGGCGGAATCGCCTGTACAGAAGGGCTGGACCGATATCTGGAGGAAAGACTGGGAATTCCGGTTTATACTCCGAAAGACCCGCACCTCAGTGCAATCCGTGGCGTGCGGGAAATTATAATGTCAGAAGAGTTACATGATCTGGCATATTCCATGAAAGACGAAAATTATAGGTGGATGAGATAAAATGAAGACAAATAATAAAAAAGGTTTGGAAAGTAAATACTGGCTGTTGATCATCGTGGCTGCCTGCATTGTGTGTATGGCGGCGACCTTTTTTGCAGATGTCAAAAGCGGACCGCTTCGTGCGGTTGCTGACTATACAGTTGTCCCGATGCAGAAGGGGATCAATGTCATCGGAACGTGGGTAAATAATGTGGCGGACAATTTTGCCACACTAAAAAGTGTACAGAAAGAAAATGAAACACTGAAAGAACAAAATGAAAATCTGAAAGCGGAAAATAATCAGCTTCAGCAAAAAGCCGTGGAGCTGGAGCGGTTTTACGATTTATATAAAATGGATCAGAATACATCCGACTACCCGAAAGTCGGGGCCAGAGTCATAGCAAATGACGGAAGCAACTGGTTCACATCGTTTACTATTGATAAAGGAAGCAAAGATGGAATCCGTGAAGATATGAATGTGTTGAGCGGAAATGGTCTTGTGGGAATTGTGACGGAAGTCAATCCACATTCCTCGACAGTACGCTCTATTATTGATGAAGTGAACATTTCAGCCATGGTGATGACAACCTTTGATCAGTGTATTGTCAGCGGAGATTTGAAACTGATCAATAACGGAGTCATTCAGTTTGAACAGTTGGCCAATAATGAAAATGAGGTTGCAGTGGGAGAACAGATCGTCACCTCCAATATCAGCAGCAAATACCTGCAGGGACTTCTGATCGGATATGTCAGCGAGGTCAATGTGGATTCCAATAACCTGACGAGGTCCGGCTATATCATTCCTGCAGTGGATTTCAAAAAGTTGCAGGAGGTTCTTGTAATCACAACGACCAAGCAGGATCTGATTGACAACGGAAATCAGACGGAAAGTGATTCATCAGGGAAATAGAAAGGAGACATCTCATGCTGGCTGTAAAACGCAAAGTCATTGAGGCGGTTCTTGTCATTGTGTTTTTCCTTCTGGAGACAACGGTATTCAGTTATCTGGAGCTTGCTTCAATCAGACCGAATCTTCTGATTATCCTGACCGCTTCTTTTGGATTCATGCAGGGAAAGAAGGAAGGCATGTTTGTCGGGGTGGTGAGTGGATTTCTGCTTGATATCAGCTTCGGACAGTACATCGGATTTTATATTCTATTATACGCATTGATTGGATATGCCAACGGATTTTTCCAGAAGCTTTACTACGATGAAAATATCAAGCTTCCGCTGCTGTTGATCGGTGGAAGTGAACTGGTTTACGGAGTCCTGGTTTATCTGCTTCAGTTTATGTTGCAGAGTGATTTCCATTTTATTTACTATCTGGGACATATTATCATTCCGGAAATGCTCTATACAGTCATTGTGACCTTGATTGTATATCAGTTGATTTTGAGAATTAACCGTAAACTTGTAGAAGAAGAAAAAAGGAGTGCAAGCAGGTTTGTTTAATATTTTGGAACGCATTAAGGAGACAGTCGTCAAGCTTGTAAAGTCCAGAATGTTTATTGCGTGCGTTGTCTTTTGTGTCATGTTCGCCATTCTGGTTCAGAGAGTATTTTACCTCCAGATCGTCAAGGGAGAAAGCTATCTGAATGATTACAAACTCCAGATTCAGAAAACAAGAGAAGTACAGGGAACGAGAGGAAGAATTCTTGACAGGAACGGAACGGTTCTGGCGGATAATGTCCTTGCGTATTCTGTGACGATTGAAGATAATGGAGATTATGATACGACCGCTCAGAAAAATAAAGAGCTGAACGCGACGGTTCGAAGCGTGATTGATATCATTGAAAAAAACGGGGATTCAATCATAAACAGCTTTGGAATTGTTCTGAATGACAGCGGAGAATATGAGTTTTCGACAGAAGGCACGGCCAGACTCCGGTTTATTGCCGACATTTATGGGTATGCTACGATTGATAAACTGACGGACGAACAGAAAAACTATACGGCGGCCGATATTATTCATTATCTTTGCACGGATAAAACATACGGGTATGGAATTAATGAAGATCAGTACGAAAAATCGGAAATTTTGAAACTGGTGAATATCCGTTATGCCATCAGTCTTAACAAATATCGGAAATACATTGCTACGACAATCGCAACCAATGTCAGCGACAAAACCGTGGCGGAGATTATGGAAAATCAGGAGGAGCTGACCGGAGTCAGCATCGAAGAGAGCTCCATTCGACAGTATAATAACAGTAAATATTTTGCATCGCTGATTGGATATACGGGACAGATTTCCCAGGATGAGTATAACGCTCTTTCAAAGGATGAACAGGATTCCTATTCTCTGACAGATATTGTAGGAAAAGCCGGAATTGAGAAGGCAATGGACAGTACACTTCAGGGAGAAAAGGGAGAGACGAAAATCTACGTCAATAACGTGGGAAAGGTGATCGATTCCGAGAAAGTGACAGAGGCAAAGGCGGGAAATGATGTCTATCTGTCCATTGACGCAAATCTGCAGATTGCGGCTTATAATATTCTGGAAGAAAAGCTGGCAGCGATTTTGCTGTCAAAGATGGTGAATCGTCTCGACTATGACAGAAGCAAGGTGACGGACGCAGACGCGATTGTGATTCCGGTCGGAGACGTCTACAATGCGTTCTTTGAAAATCAGATCATAGACACAAGCCGGTTTACCGATCCTGATGCAGGGACGACAGAAAAGGAAGTGCTGGAGATCTACTCGCAGGCGGAAGAAAATGCCGTCAGTTCCGTACTGTCGGAAATGCAGAATGCAAATGGAACCGCCTATAAAGACATGTCCGACCGGATGAAGGCTTATATGGACTATGTAGTGGATACGCTTCTGACGGATGATTCCGGAATTCTGGTGAAAGACCGGATTGATACGGGAAACGATACCTATCTGGCTTGGAAAGAGGAGGAGACCATTGGCATCAATGAGTATCTGAACTATGCCATTTCCCAGAACTGGATCGATACTTCCAAGTTGACTGATTATCTGGAGGGGGATGCAAGTTATTCCAGCGCTTCAGAGATCTATCAGGCGATTGTACAGTATGTAGGAGACGCCCTTGGAGATGATGGTGATTTTGAAAAGATTATTTATGAATATATGATCAAATCCGGGGATATTACCGGAAATCAGGTTTGCTGTATTCTGTATGAACAGAATGTTCTGAAATATGATGAAACACAGTATAACCGGCTGAGAACTTCCGGTGCCACGGCTGCATACAATTTTGTCCGGAGCAAGATTGAAAGTCTTGAAATTACTCCGGGAGAACTTGGACTGGAACCGTGCACGGGATCCATTGTGATCACGGATCCGGGCAGCGGACAGGTGCTTGCCATGGTTTCCTATCCGGGATATGACAATAATCGTCTGGCGAATACGATGGATTCGGACTATTATGCACAGCTGAATTCCATGACGTCAAGTCCGCTTTACAATAAAGCAACACAGGAACGGACGGCACCAGGATCCACCTACAAGCCGCTTGTTTCGATCGCCGGTCTGACGGAAGGCGTCATCTCGACCGGAACAGCGATTTCCTGTACCGGAATTTTTGATAAAATCTCACCGATTGCGCGTTGCTGGATCTATCCGGGAGCCCATGGAAGCCTGAACGTTGTGAGTGCGATTCAGCATTCCTGTAACGATTTCTTTTATGAAGTAGGTTACCGGCTTGGCACTTCCGGCAATGAGTACAATGATGCATATGGAATCGAACGCCTTCAGAAATATGCGGAGGAGTTCGGACTTGGGGATACGACTGGATTGGAAATCACGGAATCAGAGCCGCAGATTTCTGACAGCGATGTGGTACGTTCATCCATCGGACAGGGAACCAACAACTATACAACAGTGGGCCTGGCACGTTACATCAGTGCGGTGGCAAATGAAGGAACGGTATACAATCTGTCCCTCTTTGATAAAGCAACAGATGTCAACGGCAATCTGATCAAGGACTATGAGGCAAGTGTAAGAAATGAGGTGGAAGGCGTTTCGGACTCTACATGGACAGCTGTTCATAACGGAATGAGACGGATGGTTACAAGTACCTCTACGTTCAATGTTCTTGGAAATTTTGAACTCTATGGAAAAACAGGTACCGCACAGCAGAGTACTACACATCCGAACCATGGTCTGTTCGTCGGTTTTACGTCTGGACAGGGCGATAAGGACATTGCTTTTGCAATCCGTATTGCGAACGGATACAACTCCACGTATCCTTCTGAAATAGGGCGGGATATTATCCGCTACTATTATGATCTGGATGAAGAAGATGAAATTGTGACAGGACATGCAGCATCTCTTGGAACGGTTGTTTCCGGAGATTAGGACTGGCCCTGGAACTTACAAAAGAAGAAAGGTGGCGGAAGAAGCATTATGACGGCCGCTGCCTTTCTGGCGAGTTTTGTCTTAGGAGGAAGGAAAATGGGTGAAATTATTGTAATTACATCAGGGAAAGGCGGGGTCGGCAAGACGACTACTACCGCAAATATAGGCGCCGGCCTTGCAAAACTGGGAAAGAAGGTACTGGTGATAGATACAGATCTGGGCCTTCGGAATCTGGATGTCGTGATGGGGCTGGAAAACCGGATTGTCTACAATCTGGTGGACGTCATTGAAGGAAAATGCAGGTTGAAACAGGCGGCTATTCACGACAAAAGATATGAGGGACTTTACCTTCTCCCTTCTGCACAGACCAAAGATAAATCAGCTATTTCGCCGGAACAGATGAAAAAGCTGACGGCAGATTTGAAAGAGGATTATGATTATGTCCTTTTGGACTGCCCGGCCGGCATTGAACAGGGATTTGAAAATGCGGTTGCAGGAGCGGACCGCGCGATTGTAGTGACGACTCCTGAGGTTTCCGCGATCCGGGACGCAGACCGGATCATTGGACTTCTGGAGGCAAAACAGATCCGGAATATGGAACTGATTATTAACCGGATCCGGATTGACATGGTAAAACGAGGAGATATGATGTCTGTGGAAGATGTGACGGAGATCCTTCCGATCCATCTTTTGGGAGCGATTCCAGATGATGAACAGGTTGTGATTGCCACCAATCAGGGCGAACCGGTGGCAGGAGATGATTCGCCGTCAGGGACCGCCTACATGAACATCTGCCGGAGACTGACGGGAGAGGAAGTACCTCTGATGAATATGGAGGAAAAGGGAGGATTGTTCTCCCGCCTCACACATCTGTTCAAGAAAAATTAGTCAGGAGGCAGAAAATGGGATTATTTGAAGGAATGGAAAAGAAAGCGTCTGTCGGGATCGCAAAAGACCGTCTGAGGACGGTTCTCGTCTCTGACAGAATGGATTGTAACCCTAATGTATGCGAGCTGTTTCAGAAGGATCTGTTTCTAACGGTGTCGAAATACATTGATACAACTCCGGAAACCTTTGATGTTTCAGTCACCCGTTCCCGGATTACCATTACACTGACAGGAGAAAAGCTTTGAAGATACTAAATTTTACGAAACCATACCGTTTAAAAGATTTTAAATTTTCGCTTTTGATTTTTGTAATTGCCTTGACGTCACTTGGCGTCATGGTGATTGGAAGCGCCAAACATTCTGTCCAGGGAAGACAGATTATCGGATTTGTCATTGGACTGAGTGCACTGATTGTCGTATCGATGATAGATTATGTGTGGATCCTGAATTTGCAGTGGATCCTCTATGGGCTTACCATAGCAATGCTTCTGGCGGTCCGCTTTTTTGGAAAGGATGTCAATGGGGCAACGAGATGGATTGATTTTGGGTTTACGACCTTTCAGCCGTCTGAGCTGGCCAAAATTTTTCTTGTTCTGTTTTTTGCGAAATATATTATGAATCATGAAGATGAGATGAAAAAACCGCTGACGATTATCAAGGCGGTTGTCCTGTTGATGATCCCGTGTTTTTTGATTTACAAACAGCCGGATTTATCAACTACCATTTCGATCCTTCTTGTTTTTTGTGTCATGATGTATGTGGGCGGACTCAGTTATAAATTTATCGGAGTCGTGCTTTTGATCACCGTTCCAACCTGCATCATTCTGCTGAGTGTGATTGTTCACTCGGATGTGGATATTCTGCAGGGATACCAGGAGACTCGTATTCTTGCCTGGCTTCAGCCTGAGAAATACAGCAGTGATGAGGCATACCAGCAGAATAACTCTATTATGGCGATCGGATCCGGCCGGCTTACCGGAAAAGGACTGAATAATAATACGACCACCTCGGTGAAGAATGGAAACTTCATTCTGGAACCTCAGACGGACTTTATCTTTGCCATTGTAGGAGAAGAATTAGGTTTTGTGGGTTGCTGTATCGTGATCGGTCTGCTATTATTAATTGTAATACAATGTTTGAGGATAGGGATGAGGGCACCGGACATCGGAGGCAGGATTTTGTGCTGCGGCATCGCTTCGCAGATCGGAATACAGAGTTTTATCAATATCAGTGTTGCTACGGGGCTTTTTCCGAATACTGGTATTCCGCTTCCGTTTGTCAGTTATGGGATGTCATCCCTTGTCAGTATGTTTATCGGCATAGGACTGGTATTAAATGTTGGGCTACAACAGAAAAAATATAAATAAGGAGTGAGAAGATTGAAAATGAATAGTAGAGGGTATCCATTCTCTTAATCGCATGACAAACAAGCCATCTTTCGGTGGCTGCTTTAAAAATTGAATATTGAAAAGTTAAGGTTATGCAGTTGCTGACTTGATCTTATAACCTTGATTTCTTGCG
>CAJFMZ010000111.1 GCA_904393575.1 uncultured Sellimonas sp.
TCTTTGTCTTGGGCTCCTTCTCTCCCATATTTCCACCGCGCAGAAGTTGAATCGGGTCTGCTTTTCTCACCTGAATCAGATTGGAGAGAAAGGCTGCAAAGAAAATCGCCGCAAACAGAATCGCCGTAGAAACGATGCTGCCTGCCGTCACTTCATACTGAAGAGACGTCTGATATCCGATAATCTTATAGAGCAGAAGAAACATCAGTCTGCCAAAAATCATTCCTCCGATGATTCCAAGCACAACACTGATTCCTCCGACCATCAGGGATTCCCAGAACATCATAATGGAAAGCTCCTTCTTTCCGAGTCCAAGGACATTATAAAGCCCGATCTCTTTTCTTCTCTGCCTGATCAGAAAACTGTTTGTGTAGAACAGAAAGATGCAGGCGAAGATTGCCACAATGACTGTACCAAATCCAAGAATGCTTCTCAGGCTGCCCGATCCCGGCATCTCCTTGATACCAGAATTGTCCATGATGATATACATATCAAAAAACAGCATGATCGTAATGATGCTGGTCACCAGAAACGGAAGGTACGACCGCCTGTTTTTCTTCAGGTTTGTAAATGCAAGCCGGATGTAAATCGATTTAAACATGCCGCTCACCTCCTGTAGTCAGTACCGTCAGGGTATCTGAGATCTTCTGGTACAGCTCTTCGTTTTTCATCTTTCCTCTGTAGATCTGATGGAACACTTCTCCGTCTTTGATAAAAAGAACTCTTCCTGCATGGCTTGCAGCCTTCACAGAATGGGTGACCATCAAAATGGTCTGCCCCATCTGATTGATTTTGGAAAACTGATTCAGAAGGTCATCCGCAGCTCTGGAATCCAGTGCCCCGGTAGGCTCATCCGCCAGGATCAGCTGCGGCTTTGTAATCAAAGCTCTCGCCACCGCCGTCCTCTGTTTCTGACCGCCGGATACTTCATAAGGGAACTTGGAAAGTAGCTCATAGATCCCAAGACTTTTGGCAATAGGTTCCAGCCTTTTTTCCATCTCCGGATATTTTTTCCCGGCAAGGACAAGGGGCAGGAAGATATTGTCCCGGATGGACAATGTATCCAGCAGATTGAAGTCCTGGAAGACAAAGCCCAGATTCTGTCTGCGGAATGCCGCGATCTCCCGCTCCGGTACCGCAGAAAGATCTCTGCCTTTCAGCTTGATTTTTCCACCGGTCGGTTTGTCAAGAGCCGCCAGGATATTCAAAAGAGTTGTCTTGCCGGAACCGGATTCTCCCATGATTGCCACGTATTCTCCTTCCTCTACGGAGAATGTCACATTTTTGAGCGCCTCCACCTGATTCCCGCCAAAGCGTGTTGTATATGTTTTCTTTAGATTCTGCACTTCTAGAATCGTCATGTTTTTCTCCACCTTTCTAAAATCATTCTCTGTTTTATGCTGTTATTATAGCCAAAAGCAGAGACCGGTTTCCATCGATTCTGCTTACAATCCGTCCGTAAACCTTACGATTTTGAAAGGCAGCATCTATCTTTTATTCTGTGTTCAGTTTCCGCCGCCCCAGGTTGAGAATCACCCTGGTTCCCTTTCCCGGCTCAGACTCAATGTCGATTCCATGATTCAGCTTGTCCATTACTTTTCTGCACAGATAAAGGCCAATCCCCGTAGACTTCTTATCCTTTCTTCCGTTATATCCGGTGTATCCCTTTTCCATGATTCTTGGGAGATCTTCCGCAGAGATTCCAATCCCGGTATCTTCAATCACCAGACGTTCCCCCGGCTCCATGTAAATCGATACCTTCCCCTTTTTCGTATATTTCAGAGCATTGGATAGAATCTGCTCAATCACAAAGGAAAGCCATTTCTCATCTGTCACTACAGTTTCCCTGATTTCTCCCATCTCCAGCGATATTTTCTGCAGAATAAAAAGCCGGGAATATTTTTTAACGGCCTGACGCACCAGTTTCGCAATATCACATCCGGTCAGTACCATATCCTTTGAGATATCGCCGATTCTCAGATAGGAAAGTACCATCTCCACATACTGCTCTGTCTTGAACAGCTCCATCTGAAGGGAATCATAGAGCTTCCGGTCAATTTTGGTCTCCGGTCCTTCGCCAGCAGACTGAAGGAGAATCCGCATGGCAGCCATAGGTGTTTTGATCTGATGCGCCCACATCCCATAGTAGTCCATCATGTCATCATACTTCATCTCATGCTCATAGAGAACCTCTTCCTTTTCCCGTCCCGCCTTTTCAAGCAGATCCCGGTACAGCGACTCCATAGCTCCTGGAACCGTATAAAATGCTCCAGAGCAAGGATCCGTTGCCCGAAGGCGCTGCTTCAATTCTTTCCATCTGGCAGCATATTTTGATCCATCCACAAGCAGACAGACGAATGCTCCTGCTGCAGTAAACTCTGCGATATAGCCGATCTTTTCCAGTGGAATCTCATAGAGATATCCGATCAGAAACAGCGCCATATAAAAGAACAGGAAGACTGCCCATGTCAAGAATCTGTCTTTCATGTATCCTTTCAGCATACTCTTCTCACTCCTTCAGCATATATCCGATTCCTTTTTTGGTCAGAATGACGTCCTGCAGGCCGGATTTTTCCAGCTTTTTTCTCAGTCTCGTCATATTGACCGTCAGTGTATTGTCGTCAATAAAACTGTCATCCTCCCAGAGCTTTGTGATGATATCTTCTCTGGAAACAATCTTTCCCGCTCGTTCCATCAGACATTGCAGGATTCGGTATTCATTTTTCGTCAGATCTATTTTGGCCCCGTCATACAATACATAAGCATCACTCAGATTCAAAATCAGGCCCTGATGCTCAATCACATTGACATTCCCCTGAAAGGAATAACTACGCCGCAAAAGTGCCTGCACCTTCGCTGTCAATACGTTTAGATCAAAGGGCTTTTCTACGAAATCATCTCCGCCCATATTCATGGCCATGACAATGTTCATATTATCTGACGCCGAGGACAGGAAAAGGATCGGCACCTTTGAGAACTCTCTGATCCGCTGGCACCAGTGAAATCCGTTGAAAAACGGAAGGATAATATCCAGCAGAATCAGATGGGGTGAGAACTCCGTCATCTCTTCAAGTACATTTTTAAAATCCTCCACGCACTTTACCTCATATCCCCACTGAGCCAGATGTGAGGCCAGTGTCTCTGCGATTGTTCTGTCATCTTCCACGATCAGAATTTTATACATAACGTCTCCCTCCTGCGGTCTAACTGTCAAGCGCTATGACCCCAAGGACCATAGCGCTTTTTTCTTTCTGTCTTCTATTATACTACTGCACTTTTGCAATATCAATCAAAGTCAGCTCTTTGATATTTGTATTTTCCAGACTCGTCACAAGTGCGCCTGCAGTATCCATTGCAGTCAGTACTGTCACACCTGTTTCAATGGCATTTCTTCGGATCGTAAATCCATCCCTGGAATGATCTGCTCCCTGCGGCGGTGTATCGATGACAAGATCAATCTCGTGTCCCAAAATCAGGTCCAGAAGGTTTGGCGATGCCTGTTCGATCTTGTTGACTGCAATCGCTTTGACTCCGCCTTCTTTCAGCGCTTCTGCAGTTCCGGCCGTCGCAAAGATCCGGTATCCGAGGGCTTCAAATCTACGGCCGATCTCAACTGCCTCCGGCTTATCTTCGTCTCTTACTGTCATAATCATGTTTTTGTACTTCGGAAGCTTGATGCCCGCCCCAAGAAATGCCTTGTACAATGCTTCATTGAATGTCTTTGCGATTCCAAGACATTCTCCGGTTGATTTCATCTCCGGTCCAAGGCTGATATCCGCTCCGCGGATTTTCTCAAAGGAGAATACCGGCATCTTGATTGCGATATATTCCGCCTCTTTCTGAAGTCCAGGTGTATATCCCATTTCACGGATCTTATGTCCGATGATGACTTTTGTTGCCAGCGGTACAATCGGGATTCCCGTCACCTTGGAAATGTAAGGAACTGTACGGCTGGATCTCGGATTCACCTCGATGACATACACATCTTCGCCACAGACAATAAACTGGATATTGATCATACCGATGACATGAAGCGCTCTTGCAAGTCTCTTCGTGTACTCTTCGATTTTGCGCTTTGTCACCGCTGAAATGCTCTGAGCCGGATAAACCGAGATACTATCTCCGGAATGAATACCAGCTCTTTCAATATGCTCCATAATTCCCGGAATCAGAATATCCTCTCCGTCGCATACAGCATCTACTTCGATCTCTTTTCCCATCAGATATTTGTCTACCAGAATCGGATGCTCCTGGGCAATCCGGTTGATAATTCCGATAAATTCATCGATATCATGATCATTGATGGCGATCTGCATCCCCTGTCCGCCGAGAACGTAGGATGGTCTTACAAGAACCGGATATCCCAGTTCATTGGCCACTTTCTTGGCCTCTTCCGCTGTAAAGACCGTTCCCCCGGTCGGGCGCGGGATCTTACACTGGGCAAGGATTTCATCAAAGAGCTCCCTGTCTTCCGCTGCGTCTACATTTTCAGCGGATGTACCGAGAATCGGCACGCCCATCTTCATCAGTGCTTCCGTAAGCTTGATGGCGGTCTGACCACCAAACTGCACGACAGCGCCGTCCGGTTTTTCCAGATCCACGATGCTTTCCACATCCTCCGGTGTCAGCGGTTCAAAGTAAAGCTTGTCCGCAATGTCAAAATCGGTGCTGACCGTCTCCGGGTTGTTGTTTACAATGATCGTCTCATACCCTTCTTTTTTGAAGGCCCAGGTACAGTGAACCGAACAGAAGTCAAATTCGATTCCCTGTCCGATCCGGATCGGACCGGATCCAAGGACAAGCACTTTCTTTCTTCCGCTTGTCTCTTCCACCTCGTTCTCACTTCCGAAGACAGAATAATAGTATGGTGTAGATGCCGCAAACTCTGCCGCACAGGTGTCTACCATCTTGTATGCCGCACGGATTCCATTGTCGAGACGCATCTGATGGATTTCACTTTCTGTCTTTCCGGTCAAAGATGCAATCACATGATCCGGGAATTCAATCCTTTTTGCCTCTTTTAACAGCTCTGTCGTCAGCGGTCCTTCTTTCAGTGCTTTCTCCATCTCCACAATAATTGCCAGCTTGTCAATAAACCATTTGTCAATTTTCGTAATATCGTAGATCACATCGTAAGATACGCCTCGTCTGAGTGCTTCTGCGATCATCCAGATCCGTCTGTCATCTACCACGTGGAGTTTTTCCATCAGTTCTTCATCAGAAAGATCTGTAAAATCGTAGGACATCAGGCTGTCTACATGCTGTTCCAGAGAACGGATCGCCTTCATCAGCGCCCCTTCAAAATTATCACAGATACTCATGACTTCTCCGGTCGCTTTCATCTGCGTGGTCAATGTTCTCTGGGCACTGATGAACTTGTCAAACGGAAGTCTTGGAATCTTTACGACACAGTAGTCCAGCATCGGCTCAAAGCTTGCGTAAGTCTTTCCGGTGATGGCATTTTTGATTTCATCCAGCGTATAACCAAGCGCAATCTTTGCCGCAACCTTGGCTATCGGATATCCGGTTGCCTTGGATGCAAGCGCGGAAGACCGGCTCACACGCGGATTAACCTCGATGACGCAGTACTCAAAGGTATCCGGATGCAGAGCATACTGCACATTACATCCTCCTGTAATATTCAGTTCACTGATGATATTCAGCGCAGATGTCCGCAACATCTGATATTCTTTATCTCCCAATGTCTGGGATGGTGCCACGACGATACTGTCTCCGGTATGAACACCCACCGGGTCAATGTTTTCCATATTACATACGGTAATGCAGTTGCCGTTGCCATCCCGCATAACCTCGTACTCGATCTCTTTCCATCCCGCAATACAGCGCTCTACCAGTACCTGTCCCACACGGGAAAGGCGCAGTCCGTTCTCCAGAATCTCCACCAGTTCTTCCCGGTTATGGGCAATTCCGCCGCCGCTTCCGCCCAGGGTATAAGCAGGACGAAGTACGACCGGATATCCGATCTTTTCCGCAAACTCTACGCCGTCCGGCACACTTTCTACTACAAGAGAAGCTGCCACCGGTTCCCCGATCTTTTCCATCGTCGCTTTGAATTCCAGACGGTCTTCTGCTTTCTTAATGGTCTCGGAAGTCGTTCCGATCAGTCGGACATTGTTTTCCTTTAAAAATCCGGCCTCATCCAGCTCCATCGCAAGGTTCAGCCCCGCCTGGCCTCCCAGAGTAGGAAGCACGCTGTCAGGCTTCTCCTTTCGGATCAGCTCCTCCACGACTTCCACCGTCAGCGGTTCAATATAAACCCGGTCCGCAATATCCTTATCTGTCATAATGGTGGCCGGGTTGGAGTTCAGCAGAACGACCTCGATTCCTTCCTCTTTCAGGGACCGGCATGCCTGTGTTCCCGCATAGTCAAACTCTGCCGCCTGTCCAATGACAATCGGTCCGGATCCAATCACTAATACTTTTTTAATATCCTGATTTCTTGGCATTATCTGTCCCCTCCCATCATTTCCATAAATCTGTCAAAGAGATACCCTGAATCCTGAGGTCCCGGACAGGCTTCCGGATGGAACTGCACCGTAAAGATCTTCTTGCCGATGTACTCCATACCCTCATTGGTTCCATCATTTACATTGACAAAGGCCGGCTTTGCAATCTCCCGGCTCAGTGTGGTATCATCTACTACATATCCGTGATTCTGAGAAGAAATGTATACCCTGTTTGTGCTCAGATCTTTGACCGGATGATTCCCTCCCCGGTGTCCATATTTCAGCTTGTGGGTGTCTCCTCCGTTTGCCAGCGCCATCAGCTGATGCCCCAGGCAGATGGCAAAAATCGGCACATCACTTTCATAAAACTTTCTGACCTGTTCAATGATAGCCGTGCATGTTTTGGGATCCCCAGGTCCATTGGAAAGCATGATGCCGTCTGGTTTTGCTGAAAGCACTTCCTCCGCTTTGGTGTGAGCCGGGTAAACCGTCACTTCACATCCCCGTTGGTTCAGAGATCTGGCAATATTATTCTTTGCGCCGTAATCCATCAGCGCAACCTTATATCCATCTCCCGGAAGCACATATGGTTCCTGGCAGGTTACTTTTGAAACGACATCTCCTACTTCGTATGCTGCAATCTTTGGAAGGAGTTCATCCAGATTGTAGGATTCATTTGTCGTAATCATTCCATTCATGGTTCCCTTTTCTCTCAGGATTTTTGTAAGCGCGCGGGTATCGATACCGGCAATGCCCGGAATATCCTGCTCCTCCAGAAAATCCTGAATGGTTCCTTCGCACCGGAAGTTGCTTGGCATTCTGGAGAGTTCTCTCACAATATAGCCATCCGGCCATGCTCTTTTTGACTCCATATCGGGAGTGATTCCATAATTTCCAATTAACGGGTAAGTCATGACGACTGCCTGTCCGGCATAAGAAGGATCCGTAAGGACCTCAAGATAACCTGTCATAGAGGTGTTAAAGACAATTTCGCTGATCATATCTCTTTTCGAGCCAATACTCGTTCCTTCGAAGACGGTTCCGTCTTCCAAAATCAGAAATGCTTTCATAGCTTCACCTTATCCCTTCGTAGTTTCTATATGTTTGTTTGCGCAAAAAGGAAGGCGCATGAGTGTCTTTTTCGATACTCGAGCGCCCTCCTTCTCAAATTGTAAAGATTTTACCATATCTCCATTTGTTTTTCAACGCTTTTCCTAA
>CAJFMZ010000112.1 GCA_904393575.1 uncultured Sellimonas sp.
GGCTGTCCAAAGCTGGATGAAGGGGATTATACGGAAAAGCTGACCGCCATTTTGGCAAACAACAACATCAAAAGCCTCACCATTGCCCGGATGCAGGTACCTTGCTGCGGCGGTCTGGAGCGTGCGGCAGTGCAGGCACTGAAAAACAGCGGGAAATTCATCCCATGGCAGGTCCGGGTCATCACACCGGAAGGCCGGATTCTGGACTGTTAATCTCTCCACCTCCGGCATCAGACCAGTCCACCGGTCCGAAAGCCCCGCACCAAAGCAAACAGGGAGGACGCTTTCATCAGCGTCCTCCCCTGTCTGTTATCTTCTTAAAATTTTCCGGATTACACAAAGTACAATTCCGATCACGCTGGCTCCAAGTACGACTGTGCTGACCCGATCTACTACGGTAAGCGCAAGTCCTGCTCCCTGAAGCATCTGCGGACTCGCCGGAATCAACGGTGCCGCTGCTCCGGCTGCCGCTGCCAGAATGGCAAACAGAATAAATGCCGTCAGTCCGCGTCCCGTATCGTAACTGCGAAGCCGGCTGCCATCCGCCATCTTCTTACCTCCCAGAAGCCAGATGGCTGAGAACACACCGTAGAGAAGCAGCACGCCTGCAATACCAAGATACATCGCCTCCGCATAATTCCGGTCCGATGCTACCCGCCAGATCTCTCCCAGAGTGCTTCTCTCTGCCCAGAATTCACGCCACAGCTCCAGAACGATGACTGCCATCATGACAAAACATCCGCATTTCAGTGCGATGGACAATCCCTTTCCTACTGCTTTTCCCGCCGTCTTTCCAGCTTTTCCGGCTGCACGTCCTGCCGCCTTTACCGGACGGGCCGCAGATCCGGACCGCCTCTGCTTTTGTCTGTCCTGATCCTTTTGCTCCTGTTTCCTGCGGTCTTCGGAACGCTTCCCTGTCTGCTGGGACTGAGACGGCTTTCTCGCCGGCTTTCTGCCATCTTTTCCGCTGCTCTGTCCCTGCTGCGGCCGCTTCTTTCTCTGCGTACTCTGACCCTGACCACTCTGGCGTGCCTGGCTGCTCTTTGCCGATCCGCCTCTGGATGCTCCTGCTCCGGAACGGTCCCCGGCCGGCTTCTGATCTGCATTCTGTGCCGGCTCTTCTTTCGGACTCTCCTCTTTGCGGTCCAGATTCCAGTTCTCTTCGTCTCTCCAGTCTTCTATCTCAAACGGTTCCTCATCCGATCCGGATGGCGTCTGCATCGCATCGCCTCTGCCCGGAGTATCCTCCTCGTCATCCAGCCACTCTACGTCAAGCCAGTCTTCCTTCTCCTGTGTCTCTTCCCGTTTGATATGGTCTTTAATCCGTCCTCCCTTATGTTCCATACAATCAGTCTCCCCTTCCGTAATTCTGATTTCTTCTGTAACACATGTATTTTAACACGGATTTTTTATGATAGAATGCTTTTCACACTTTTTTAAGAATTTTAAGCAATTCGTAACCTGTCTGCTTTACCCCAGATATGCTTCCAGAAGCTTCAGCGTATTCTTTACGCCGTCCACATGGCTTCTCTCATATCCGTGGGAAGCGTAGACTCCTGCTCCAATGAGCCCGTGTCTGACATCATAACCTGCAGTCAGCGCTGCGTCTGCGTCTGACCCGTAATGTGGGTAGATATCTACCGCAAAATCAGCTCCCGCCTTTTTAGCCGCTTCCATCAGACTGGTCACCACTTCATAATTGTAAGGGCCCTTGCTGTCCTTGGCACAGATGGATACCTGATGCTCTCTGCAGGCAAGTCCGTCCCCTACGCATCCCATGTCAACAGAGAGGACCTCTGTCACACCGTCCGGAATGGAAGCGGAGCCGCCGTGTCCTACCTCCTCATAAACGGTCATGTGCAGATAAACCTTTCGCTTTGGCACAACCTGATCGTCCTTGACATGTTTGGCATATCCAAGCAGCATGGCAGTGCTCAGCTTGTCATCCAGGAAACGGCTCTTAATATAACCGCTCTTCGTAATCATGGTTCTTGGCTCAAAGCAGACGAAATCTCCCGTCATGATTCCCAGCTTCTCCGTCTCCTCTTTGGATTCGGTCTTCTCGTCAATCACGATCTCCATCACATCATAAGTACGCTTTGTCTCTGCGTATTTTCCATTTACATGGACGGATGCATTGCAGAGCTGGCACGTCCCATCGTAAACCCGGCCGTCCCTTGTCCGGATACGGACGGTCTCTCCCTCCGCGGAGTTCGCATCGATTCCTCCTACCGGAGAAATCTCCAGGCGCCCATTGCTCTTGATCTGAGAAACCATCGCTCCCAGCGTATCCACATGGGACTCCACAAACACGGCATCGTCTGCGTCTTCGCCTCCCAGATCCGCAATCACACCGCCCTTGACCGTGCGATATGCAGGAACTCCCAGTTTTTCAAATTCCTTTAACAGATAGTCCGTCACCTCTTTTGTGTAACCTGACGGACTGTCGATTGCCAGCAGATTTTTTAACTGTTCCAGTACATACTCCATATTCATTGCTTCTTCTCCTTTCCCTTTCCTGTACTTTTTATTATATCATCAGTGGACCCTCTTTTTCCACCTGTCCCTTCAAAACGATCTCCCCAATTTACATTTCCTTTTCCAGTGATATAATAATAGAAGAAGGGCAATTTATTTTTGCCTTTCCCCAATCCGCGCGCCATGATGGCGCCGTATTTTTTTGAGAAAGGAATGAGCATTTTGAAGAACCAACTATCATCTTCTATTTTAAAACGTATTGTCATCCTGCTGGCAGGACTTGCGATCATGGCCTTTGGGGTTGCCTTTTCCATCAAGGCCAGTCTTGGTACCTCACCGATCTCCAGCGTTCCGTATGTCATCAGTCTGTTTACCCCTCTGACTGTCGGCACCGCCACCATTTCCATGCACTGTGTCTTTATCCTGCTTCAGATCCTGATTCTTCGAAAGAACTATCATCCGATTCAGCTGATGCAGCTTCCGGTGGCCTTTTTCTTTGGGTATCTGACGGATTTTGGCGTCTGGGCAGTCCAGGGGATCCGCTGCCAGACTTATCTCCAGCAGTGGATCGTCTGCCTGATCGGAATTGTCCTTGTTGCCGTCGGAGTCAGCATGGAAGTCAAGGCCGGTCTGGTCGTTCTGGCAGGCGAAGGCGTTGTCCTTGCCATCTGTCAGGTAGTCCCGGTAAAATTCGGTTATATGAAAGTCGGCTTTGACGTCACCCTGGTAGTCACCGCCTGCGTTTTGTCCCTTGTCTTTACCCACAGCCTGCAGGGCGTCCGGGAAGGAACCGTGGCTGCCGCACTGATGGTGGGACTGATCGCAAAGCAGCTCGGAAAACTGTGGGCAAAATGGCCTCTGGAACAGGTATAAATTCTGCCTTGGATACATAGTTATTGTTGACACCATTCCCCATCTTCGATATTCTTAAAGATGAGGGAGCATCCCGATTCTGAGAATAATGAGGTTATGAAAAACACATGGAAAAACGGAGAACATTTATTATCAACTTTCTGTATTTTGCAATCATTATCGCACTTGCTTTTCTTGTGCTGAGATTTGCACTGACTCTTCTCTTCCCGTTTGTGGCGGCGCTTGTGATTGCCTATCTTTTAAAGCGCCCGATTCAATTGATCACCACGAAAACCAGACTGCCCCGGAAACTCTCCGCCGCGCTGATGGTGCTGCTTTTTTACGTTACGATCGGCACCCTTCTCGTACTTGGAAGTATCCGGGCTTTTTCCTATATCAGCGACCTGGTACAGAGTCTTCCCCAGATTTATCTAAGGTACGTAAGCCCGGTGCTCACCGATCTCTTTGGCGAACTGGAGCGCGCACTTTTGCAGGCAGATCCATCGATTCTGGACACGGTAGACTATCTGTGGGGACAGCTCATGCAGTCTCTGCGGGGCATCGTATCGGATCTTTCTCTTACCAGCATGGAGGCGATTTCCAATCTTGCCTCCTCCCTTCCGATGCTCTTTATCCGGCTTCTTTTGATGGTCATCTCCACTTTCTTTATCGCCATGGACTATGAAGCCCTTTCCGCTTTCTGCATGCGGCAGCTGAACCCAAAGGCTCAGGAAGTAGTTCTTCAGATCAAGCAGTACGTGGTGGGAACACTCTTTGTCTGCATCCGTTCCTACGCCCTGATTATGAGCATCACCTTCCTGGAGCTTGCAGTCGGACTGACCTTGATCGGAATAGAAAATTCCATTCTGATCGCCCTTGGCATCGCCATCTTCGACATTCTTCCTGTTCTTGGAACAGGCGGTATCATGATCCCATGGGCCGTGATCTCCGTGATTCTCGGAGACTATTCCCTCGGTCTGAAGCTGGCCCTGCTCTATTTGTTCATTACGGTTGTACGAAATATCATTGAGCCAAAGATTGTCGGCAGTCAGATTGGCCTGCACCCGGTAGTCACCCTCGTCAGCATGTTTGCGGGCGTCCAGCTGTTCGGTGTGGCAGGGCTCTTTGGTTTTCCGATTGGTCTGTCCCTTCTTCTGTACTTGAACCGCTGCGGAACGATCCATCTGTTTAAAATGGGGCCTTCTGTATCTTCTGACAGTGACACCTCTGACACAGAAAAAGATTGACATTTTCTCTTTCAAGTGGTAATGTGTTACCAAACCATTGAGGAAGAGCAAGTAATTTCAGCAGATGCTTTCAAGAGAGCTGTGGATGGTGGGAGCGCGGCATGTCAGAGCTGAGATGAATGGGCTTCTGAGGGCGAGTTGAACAGATCAGTAGGCAAGCCGGAGAGCATACTCCGTTATCAAAGAAAGCATATCGACGTATGCATGAGTGGATGTGTCAATACACATCAAGCCGGGTGGCACCGCAGGAGTTTCGTTTATAAACATACAGCTCTTGTCCCTGCAGATTGAATGATCAGGGACAGGGGCTTTTTCTTTTGTCCTATAGCAGAAAGGAGACGAAATCAATGAAACTGAAAAATTATGAAGTTCATCTTCCAAACTATTCCATCGGAGATCAGATTTACGATAAAATCGGCCCGGTATGTGAGTCTTACGGGAAAAAGGTTCTTGTGATCGGCGGAAACAAGGCGCTGGACGCAGCATATGAGAAAATCGAGTCCTATGTAAAAAAGACAAATCTTGTAATCATCGGAAAAGTCCTGTATGGAGAGAACTGTACATATGCTTCCGTGGAAAAGCTCCGCTCTATGCCTTTGTACCAGGAGGCAGATATGGTCTTTGGCGTCGGCGGAGGCAAGGCTCTCGATACAGTGAAATGTCTGTGTATCCCGGATGACAAGCCGGTCTTTGCATTTCCAACGATTGCCTCTAACTGCTCCGCCTGTACATCCGTCTCCATCATGTACAATGATGACGGCACGTTTTTGAAGCCTCACTTTTTTGTCAGACCGGTAATGCATTCTTTTATTGATACGGAAATCATCGCCAAGGCTCCGGTGCGGTACCTGTGGGCGGGGATCGGCGATACTTATGCTAAATATTATGAGGCAATGATCTCATCCAGGGATGAGCAGCTGGAACATTTTACAGCTCTTGGCGTAGCCGTCAGCCGGATGTGCCGGGATCCGCTGCTGACTTACGCTCCACAGGCACTGAAAGATCATAAAAAGGGGCTGTGTACCTATGATGTGGAACAGGTTGTCCTTGCCATCGTAGTGACTACGGGAATCGCCTCCATCTTTTTAACCAAGGATTTCACCCCCGATTATAACAGCGGTCTGGCACATGCCATCTTTTATGCCATGACCTCTTACCCGGTGATCGAAGAACGTCATCTCCACGGGGAGGTCGTCGGCTTTGGGGTCCTTCTTGCACTGCTTGTCGATCAGCAACCGGATGAATTTGAAAAAATTTATCAGCTGAACAAGGCTGTCGGACTCCCGACTTCCCTGGAAGAAATCGAGATTACCAGGCAGCAGTGGACAGAATGCTCCAGCCGAATCCCGGACATGTCGGATGTAGCCCACTATCCTTACCGGGTGACAAAGGAAATGCTTACCGATGCAATGGACAGATTGATAGAGAGAGGAAAGAAAGACAATGAAAAAAGCTAAATCTTCCGCGATTATTCTTGGAGTATCTTTCGTATGGTTTACTACCCATTTTGGAGGCGGATTTGCCTCCGGGGCACAGATCTACAGCTATTTTGTCCGATATGGAATCTGGTGTCTGATCATGCCGGTGTTTGCCATGCTTTATAATACCGTTTTTTTCGCCTACGGTCTGCGATTTGCCCGAAAGCATGAGGTGTACGATTATCGCTCTTATAATAATGCGTTTTACGGGAGATTCGCCCCTGTATTTTCCAATCTGTTTGAGCTGCTTTATATCTGCGTCATGTGCGTGGCCCCGGCTGTTGCCTTTGCCACCGGCGGCGCTACATTGAGTGAACTGACCGGCCTTCCTTATTTGCTGTGTACCGTCTTGATCGGCATCTTTATCTTTATTGTGGCGATCTTTGGAACGGACCTGGTAAGAAAGGTTGCCTCAATACTTTCCATTTGCATTATCGCAGGTCTTCTGATCGTATATCTGCCAAATATTATTGTGAACTTTCATGACATCACAAACGCTCTGACGATCATGACGGACAAACCGATGGGCTTTGGAGCTGCGCTGTATTCCGCTTTCCTGTACGGGACTTTCCAGCTCTCTAATATTGCTGTCTTTGTCCAACATGCCAAATCCTTTGAAAAGCCGAAAGATGCATTGACAAGTATGGGAGTCGGTTTTATTATCAATTCCCTGATGATGCTTATGGTAGTCCTGGGACTTCTGACTATATACACGAATCCGGATGCGGCTCTTCAAAGCGTGCCGACACTCTTTATGGTACAGGAAGGAACTGGAGCCGCCTTTCTGACTCCTCTGATCTCCATTTTGATTATTCTCGGCGCAGTCTCCACCGCCGTCAATATGGTAGCCGCCATGGTAAAGAGACTCTGCGTAAAGTCTCCAAAGCCGGCCGCAAAAACTGACAGGAAAACCAGTCATGCCATATCCGGAAAAGAAATCTTTGCAGCGCTGATCTGCTGTCTGGTAGATTTCGGTATCGCCCAGTTTGGACTGCTGACTCTGATTCAGAAGGCTTACAGCGCAATTGCATATCTGGCAATTCCTGTGATCCTGATTCCTTATATCGTCCATATGATCGTCACAAAATTTGACACCAAAACCTGTTGATCCTTTGATCTGGGAGTGTCTTGATTGATCGATTCATGTGGAAATGGTGTAGAAATTGGTTGAAATTACTCTGCTTACAAGTGGCGGGCTGAATGGTTCGATTTTCCAGAAAGTCAAAATCGTACACTGGCATTGCCACCTTGCAGGAAATCCGTTTCCGGATTTCCTGCTCTTTTTTTACCCACAAGACAGGAGAAAAAGCACAGGAACGTTCTTAGAATCATTGAAATAACCGGGCTCAAAAATTTTTTAAAAAAGTTAGCACTCACCTCTTGACAGTGCTAATAACGAGTGCTATATTACACATAGAACAAAGGGAACAGATAAAAAGGAGCTGAAAGGTTCCGGTACCTGCCCCGAAATACCACTCCCCACGGGGAGTGATTACATAAATATTTTTGTCATGTGAAAGGAGAAATGACTTATGATGATGCCTAGTATTTTTGGAGAGAACTTATTTGATGACTGGATGGATTTCCCATTTGATGATGATTTCTTTAGAAGG
>CAJFMZ010000113.1 GCA_904393575.1 uncultured Sellimonas sp.
TGTGATATTGTTTATTCGGGTTTTCTGAATAATTCATAACCATACCTCACTTTCCTTTTTCCTCTGTCCGGGACATCCGCCTCCCACGAAACGGCCGCAGATGTCCGCCCTCGCTCATTTCTATCTGCATCTTACCTGTATTTTCTCATCCAAAAAAGGACTTGAGTCCCTCTTTAGTTATTTACGTGACTTTACACAATTTTAACACTTGTTTTTTGTCTATTTTACCCATATCCCCTTCGGCATTTTATCTCCTGTCTTGACAGTTTCCCATTTCTGTGCAAGGATTTTATCAGTAACAAAAACAGGAGATGGAATGTTATGAAAAGGAAAATACTGATTGTAGATGACGAACAGGCAATCGCTGACCTGGTGGAGGTCTATCTCACAAATGAAGGGATGGATGTCCTGAAATGTTACAACGGCAAAGAAGCTCTGGACTGTATCAGACAGGAAGACCTCTCCCTTGCGATTCTGGATGTCATGCTTCCGGATATAGACGGCTACAAGCTCTGCCAGGAAATCCGAAAGGATCACTTTTATCCGGTCATCATGCTGACCGCCAGAACAGAGGATACCGACAAGATTCTCGGCCTTACCATCGGGGCGGACGACTACATCACCAAGCCCTTCAATCCGCTGGAACTGGTGGCCAGAGTCAAGACGCAGCTTCGGAGATATGAGCGGTATAATCCTATGGCTTTGCCTGCAGATGAAACGTTGGCAGCTCCGGATTCCTGCATCGACATCCGGGGCTTAAGCATTGACAAGGACTCCCACAAATGCTCCCTGAACGGCCGCCCGCTCGCCCTGACGCCCCGTGAATTTTCCATTCTCTGGTATCTGTGCGCCAACAAGGGACGTGTCATCTCTTCGGAGGAGCTCTTTGAACAGGTCTGGGGAGAGAAGTTTCTGGACAATAACAATACCGTTATGGCACACATCGGCCGGATCCGGGAAAAAATGAAAGATTCCGGCCGGAAACCGAAATACATCAAGACAGTATGGGGAGTGGGGTATCAAATTGAATAATCAGACAAAAAATCAACTTTCCGAACAGCTCCGAAGACGGCTGCTGTACCGCTTTATCTTTTCCTTTCTGCTCTATACGGGAATTGGCGGATTTCTGTTCCTTCTTGTATACTGGTATTATCACACCAGGCTGTGGTACGGGTATGAGACCTTTTATCTGCTCATATCCACACTGGAACGTTTTCACGAGGTCTTTCTGATTTTGTATCTGCTGATCGGCGCTCTGTTTTTCGGATACCGCTATCTGTCCAGGTCCTGCAGGTATCTGGACGAACTGCTGACAGCCTCTGATCAGCTCTCCGAAAACCAGGAAACGCCCATCACACTCTCAGATGATCTCCGCGAGGCGGCCCTCCACATGAATGAGGTCCGGCTGAACATGATCGAAAGCCAGAAGGCGGCCTCCGAGGCAGAGCAGAGAAAAAATGACCTGGTGGTCTATCTGGCCCACGACCTGAAGACGCCGCTGACTTCCGTCATCGGCTATCTGACGCTTCTGCACGATGAGCGGGAAATCTCCCCGGAACTTCAGGAAAAATATCTGGGAGTGGCCCTGGAAAAGGCGGAGCGGCTGGAGGACCTGATCAATGAATTCTTTGACATTACCCGGTTTAACCTGACCCACCTGACGCTGGATCTCAGCAGGATCAATCTGACACGGATGGTGGAACAGACTCTTTATGAGTTTGCCCCGATGTTTGCAGAAAAAAACCTGGACTATTCCCTCCAGGCTCCTCCGGATCTCAACTTTCTCTGTGATCCGGACAAACTACAGCGTGTCTTTGACAACCTGCTCCGGAATGCGGTCAACTACAGTTTTCCGGATACGGTCATAGAAATCCGGCTTGCCGTGGACATGGGTATTTTGAATATTACGGTAGAAAACGAGGGAAGTACCATTCCGCCGGAAAAACTGGACCGGATCTTCGAACAGTTTTTCCGTCTGGACTCCTCCCGAAGCTCCGGAAGCGGCGGAGCGGGGCTCGGTCTTGCGATCGCCAAGGAGATTGTGGAGCTCCACGGCGGACATATTTTTGCCGAAAGCCACGATAACCGGGTGATCTTCCGGGTAGATCTTCCGTATTTGTCAGGAAATCGTTAGAATTTCGTGAGAGAAAATGAAGATTTCTGTGTTTGAATCCGAGAAAATCAAATAATTGCATCTGCTATAGTAAAAGCGTGCCAGGAAAACCAGTTCTGAGTTTCCGGCACGCTTTTTCCATGTCAATTTAGAATATCTGATTCAGAAAGGAAGGATCTCTCATGAATACAAGAACACGAAAACCCGTCCGTTACAGAAGGAACAAACGCAGACATCTGCTGCATTTTGTCCTCCCTATGCTTTGCCTGATTCTTGGGCTCTGTGCATGCGCTTCTTTCGTACTGAACCAGGCGTCCGGCACCTCATCCGGTCTGGTTTCCGGTATTTTCTCACTCCTTGGCGGTTCCGCCGAGGACGAAATCAGCCGGTATGCTTCTGCCAATGGCTACGATATCAGCGATTATCCGCAGTCCCTGATCGATCTGTATGACCGGAATAAAGAAACAAAAGATTTCGTCTTTGAATATCCATCGAAAAAGGATGAAACACCTGCCATTGATCTGAGTGGGCTGAATACTTCCTCGGTGCCGCTTCTCATGCAGTGGGATCAGCGCTGGGGATATAAAGAGTATGCCGGAGATCTCTTCGGTTTAAGCGGCTGCGGACCGACCTGTCTCTCCATGGTGGCCATCTACCTCACCGGAAATACAGCTATGAACCCTGCCTGGATGGCAGATTTTGCCTCCTCCCACGGATATGCCTCCGATGGAAGCGGCTCCTACTGGACTCTCTTCTCGGAAGGAGGAGCCTCCCTTGGATTTGATGTCACGGAGATTCCTCTGGATGAACAGCGGATCATCGATAACCTGGAAGTGGGAAATCCGATTGTCGCTGTCGTAGGTCCTGGAGATTTTACAACGACCGGACATTTCATCGTTCTCACCGGATATCAGGACGGTCAGATCAAGGTCAATGATCCAAACAGCCAGAAAAATTCGAAAAAGCTCTGGGACTATGATCGGATCAGCGGACAGATCAAAGACCTGTGGGTGTTCCGCTAGCCGGCTCTCAGTCCGGTTCCCGGCCAGTTCCGCCAGCCAGCTGTTCTTCGTATCGCCTTGTGATGCTTTGGTAGAGTTCATTGTGAAGAATGTCATAACGTTCTGTGAAAACCGGTTTTTGTCCTCTCCGGAAAAGAATCTGTCTGCCTACCGGCATATACAGGACCTCTTCCAGGGGCAGATCCGCTCTCAGGGAAATATTCCTGGCCGTCTGCAGATCCATGGAGCCCATAAACACATAGGAATCACAGTTATTGATAATCGTAACCGCCCTGTCCCCATAGAGTGCCTGGAGCTGTGACTCGGACTGGATGAGAAGGGTGACGGAAATCTGTTTTTCCCGGAAAATGGAAATGTATTCATCAAAAAGCGGAACCGGACAGCCGGTAGCAAAGTCGTCTGCCAGCAGGTGTACCGGTACCGGCAGTTTTCCGTCCGGGCGGTCTTCGGCAAACTCAAACAGCTCTTTGAATGCGTGGCCATAAAACAGATTAATCACACAGTTCAAAGCCGGATTGACCGGACTTGTGGTCACAAACAGAAGGGTCTTTCCGGATGCCAGATGTTCAAAGTTGACTTTTTTCTCTTTGCAGAACATCGTCCGGATCTCTTTTCCAAATACACTGTCTATCGTAGTATTCAAGGCCCCAAATACGCAGCTGCTCGTCCGGATAGGAAGCTGCTGAAAGGATTTCCAGCAACGGACTGCAAAGCAGGAAGGGTCCGCCAGTTCCAGCAGTTCAAACTGCCGGTCATAGCTGGTCCGGATCTGTCCTGCGCACTCTTCGAAGGTCAGATGTTCATGCATGTCCAGTACGTCCCCAAAGGTAGGATGCTCCTCAGTCTCCAGCACATATCCGATTTCGGCAGAAAGAAGAGAGATGGCCGCTTCATCCCAGTACGGATCCGCATTGGACTTTATCTTTCTGCCATCCGCCAGCACAATGCTCCTTGCCGTAAAGGTAATGTCTGCTTCTGTTTGAATATAATCCAGGGGATCGTATCCGATGGATCCTTCCTCCGGATGAACAAAATTCAGATCCCACACCTCATACCCTCTCTCTTCCATCATGTTCCTGTATTTTTTGACAATCCGCCTTTTGGTCACTGTCATGATCAGGCTGGAATTCCGGGTCTCCAGAAGTCTTGCCTCGGAGATGCTCATTGTCTTGCCGCAGCCGGAGCTTCCCACGACAAGAATGTTGTTATTGAGTCCTGTTATTTCTGGATCCGTGCTGTAGATGCAGTGTTCCCCGTTTCCAAGAATGACTCTATCTGTTCCCATACTTATCCCTCCATCATTGTCTGAAACGTCACGATCTGGTCGCAGAGGTGAAAGTCCACCGCCTCCTCCGGGGTGAAGTAGTGATCGTATCCTGTCGCCTCATCGATCTCTTTTTCCGTCTTTCCGGTATGCCTGGAAAAGATCCGGTTCATCTTTTCTTTTGTTTCCAGCAGACTGTCTGATATGGAACGAATCGAAGAGACATTCCCTCCTACCCGGCTTTCCAAAAGAGGCTGATGAAGCATCAGCTCGCTGTTTGGAAGCATGTAACGTTCTTTCGCGCAGGCAAACAGCATGGCTCCCATACTGTAGGCTTTGCCTGTGCAGAACATCCGGACCGGAGCCCGGCTTCCGACGATCACATCATACATCAGGAATCCACTGTTGACCTCTCCTCCTGGACTGTTGATGTATACGGAAACCGGGTCCGTACCCTCCATGTTTAAGTACATCATCTGTTTCAGAAACCGGACCGCCATCTCCGGCCGGATTTCTCCTTCAATAAAAATGTGCCGTTCCTGAAGCATCTTTGACTCCAGAGGAACCTGTGTGATTCCTCCGCTTCCTTTCATCAATAGATTCATTCGCCTGTACCTCCCTTTCCAATGGCATTCCGCCATGTCTGATGTGCTCTATTAAAGTACGACTGCCATCATCAGCATTGCAATTGCAAGCTGGATGCTGTAATTGACGATTCCGTATCCAAGATACGACCGGATTCCCCAGGATACCGGACGTCCGCTGCTCTCCTGAAGCCCGGCTCCATTGATCTTGCCGGAGAGAATAAATCCGGCACTGGCCGACCACATGAAGAGACTGCTGCCTGCGCAGATCGCTGCCGCATAGGCTACTGCGATCCAGTCGGACTGCGGGGCCAGAGGACCGTTGCAGATCTCCACAATCACCGGCATCATGGCTGCAGCAGCCGGACCTGCACTGAAAATTCCGGACACCAGAGACGTGATGATCATCACCGCCAAAACCAATTGTTTCGGATCTGAAATCTGATTCTGCAGCTGATCCGCAATCAGGGTTAGCACTCCGGTCTGACTGACCACTTCCGCGAAAAACAGGAAGGAGGCAATCATCAGAACGGATTTCAGATCCATCATCTGACTGACTTTCATGTTTTTGACGGAACAGACCACCATTGCCGCCGCATAGCCGAGCACCGCAATGATTTCCGGCGGAATGACCTCCTGCGGAACGATGCTCCACGCAAGAAACATTCCTGCAAACAGGATTCCCAGCCATTTCAACACATCATAGCGGATCCGGACATGTTTGTACTGGCTCTTGAGGATGTCCACCGCAAGCTGCCGGACCCCTCCATCGTCCTGCTCCTTTTTCACCTGCATTCCCCAGACCGCAAGCAAAACAGCCGATGTGAAGGCAAAAAGCAGGAAGGCATGTGTCAGATACCCCAGAAAGCTTGTAATGCCTGACGACATAATCAAAATAGCCGGGAAGTCTCCAATGGGCGATGCTGCCCCTCCGGTATTGGAGAGGGCCAGGATCACCGAGAAGAACAGACAGACATACTTCCGGTCTACCTCCAATGTTTTCAGAAGGGTAAATACAATCGGAAGAATCATCATCACGGCGGTGATATTATTCAGACAGGAAGAAATCAAAAACATCATTCCGCCAAAGAGCACCAGGCAGAGACGCTTTCTCCCTCTGGAGATCCCTGCGATCTTCAGGGCAAGGAGCTGCATGATGCCGGTCTCGCCGATCAGGTCGGTAAAAAGTTCCATCGTAATCATGATCACCAGAACATTGTAAGAATAATTGTCCATCACCCGTTTTACCGGGATCCCGCAAAGGACTGCTGCCGCGCATCCTGCCCCGAACAGAAGGGCGATCATCAACATTGACGCACTTTCCCTGCACCGCTTCAGGATGCAGGCTCCTGTGCGGGCTCTGGTTTTTTCTAATCCTAGATTTCTGTATTGTGTACTGACTGCCTGACTCATACTTCACTCCTCCATTTCTGAATCATTCTCTGGGAATTAAGTTCCATCCACCCGTTGTACCTAAGGGCAGTGTCCAGTTCTGTATAAGGAAGAAACACGGTTCTCCCAAGGAAGCTTCCATAATGCTCTGCCATCCGGTACGTCTCCGGCAGCACCATCGCCCTCCCTCCTCCCAGGTAACCGCTGATGACGATCATCCCATTCCCCGGATAAAAGGCTTCCGGAAAGTAAGGCTCCTCCAGAATGTGGACTTCCGTCCCGCGTGGGAGATTGGACCGGATCCTTTCTTTTTCCTCCATCTCCATCCCGCATGGAATGGTAAGAATCGTCTCAATCTCTTTGGAACTCTGTTTTCCCATCTCTTCCATGAGCGCAATTTCCGGCACCAGAAACATGTACTTGTCCTTGTCAAATCCAAGGAGCCAGCTGGCGGCCCGTTGTATCCGCTTCTGCACATCCCCCTCCGGGAGAGGCATATCCGCCCCTGCCTTTCTGACCGCTTCTTTACTGTCTCTTACTTTTGCCAGATGTCCCGCCAGCTCAAAGAACCCGATTGCTTCACTTGCTTTTTTCACATCCATCCTGTCTTCCCTCCCTTTCTTCCCACGCCAGATAGGCGATCAGTCTGGAGATAACGGCAATTTCATTCGGCGATGCGTTCAAAATCTCCACAAACCGTTCCCCGCAGTTTCCGTACAGGGTTTCATAGAGTTCCTTTGTTTCCCGCCCCAGAACCGGAGCATCAAATCTTGTAAAATTTGCATTCATCTTACTTTCCCTCCCCAATCAGATTGATCAACTGGACCGCCAGGATCTGAATTTCCGGCGGAGCTGTCTGGATAATCTCTTCCGCAGCTGTGGCCGTATCCTCATCTCCCAAAACGGCTTTCAGGATCTCCCGGTCTTTCTCCTCAAATGTAATCTGCATCCATGCCCTCCGCTCATGAGGCGGAAGGATTTCTGGTCTTCTCTGTTCTCTCATTCTGCTTCTTCTCCTCTCTTTTTGCTCTATATACAATGTTTCTGCCATCTTACTATGCCGCCTCCTTTCCCATGGCATGCTCGGTCACTTTATTGTTGACAGGGATCACCTCGTCACACCGGTCGATGACTTTTTTATCGTGTGAGATATAGATGATTCCCGCATGGTTTTCTCTGGCGTAAGCTTCAATATTGGAAAGGACTTCCTCCACCGCCTGGCTGTCCAGATTGGCGGTAATCTCATCAAAAATAAAGACCTTGGGCTTTCTGAGAAATG
>CAJFMZ010000114.1 GCA_904393575.1 uncultured Sellimonas sp.
ATGATCACAATGACAATCCATGCCGGAAGCTTGTCCATTGGAATCAGACAAATCATTGCGGAGCTTACAAGAAGCTTGTCCGCCAGCGGATCCATAAATTTTCCAAAATTGGTTACCAGGTTATACTTCCTTGCAATCTTGCCGTCCAGCATGTCTGTAAGGCTTGCCACACAGAAAATCACAAGTGCGATATAGTTGCTGTACTGTCCTCCCAGATCGGTCAACATGAACACCACAAAAAACGGAATCATAATGACACGCAGAACAGTCAGTTTGTTTGGCAGATTCATTTACATCAACTCTCCTATCAAATCGTATTCACATGCGCCTGTTACTTTGACTTTTGCAAAATCGCCGGACATCAGTTCTGCGTCCGTATTGACAAAAATTAATCCATCCACATTCGGCGCGTCTTTATAAGTTCTTCCTACATAGGCATTTTCATCGGCCACTTTGCCTTCGATCATCACAAGCACTTCCCGTCCGATCATATCTTCTGCCTGCTCAAAGGCAATCTCCTGCTGCAGCTCCATGAGCTCTGCCTGCCGGTCCTCTTTCACGCTTTCGTCAATCTGATCCGGCATGTCCGCAGCCGGAGTCCCTTCTTCCGGAGAATAGGTGAATACTCCGAGGCGGTCAAATTCCATCTCATCGACAAACTCCATCAGCTCTTCGTGCTGCTCCTTTGTCTCTCCCGGAAAGCCTGTGATCAGCGTCGTACGAAGAGCAATATCCGAGATCTCTTCTCTCAGTCTTGAGATAATATGCACAAGCTCCGCTTTGGATGTGCGCCTTCCCATTCGTTTCAGGATCCCGTCACTTGCATGCTGGATCGGAATATCCAGATAATGACAGATCTTCGGTTCTTCTTTAATAGTCTGTATCAGCTCTTCTGTAATTTCCTCCGGATAGCAGTACAGAATCCGGATCCAGCGAATCCCGCTGATCTGACAGAGTCTGTGAAGAAGCTCCGGCAGCTTTTTCTCTCCGTAGAGATCCTTTCCATAGAGTGTTGTCTCCTGAGCCACCAGAATCAGCTCTTTCACACCGTCCGCTGCCAGCTGTTCTGCCTCTTTTAACAGGTGTTCCATCGGAACACTTCGGAAATTGCCCCGCAACTTCGGGATAATGCAGTAGGTGCAGTGTTTGTCGCATCCTTCCGCGATTTTCAGATAAGCATAATGCCCTCCTGTCGTCACCAGACGGTGCGTCTCAATGACCGGCAGTGTATTCAAAGGCTCCATCATCAGATACGAGTGTCCCTTCAGTACCTCCTCTACCGCATCCAGGATATGTCCGTAAGAGGCGGTTCCAAGCACCGCATCGACTTCCGGGATTTCTTTTGTGATTTCTTCCCGGTAGCGTTCCGCCATACATCCGGTCACAATCAACGCTTTCAGACTGCCTGTTTTTTTGTACTCCGCCATCTGGAGAATCGTATCAATACTCTCTTCCATGGCATCATGGATAAAGCAGCAGGTATTGATAATAATGATATCCGCCTGCTCTTCCTCATCGACGATCTGGTATCCTTTGGAATCCAGAAGTCCCAGCATGGTCTCGGAGTCGGCAAGATTCTTGTCACACCCCAGTGAGATAAATAAGATCTTCATGTATTCTCTCCTAACATTTCATAAGGCAGATACTTATTCGAAAAGCACCTGCCTTGTTGTCTTTTATTCCTCGGTATCTTCTCCGATCACTTTCAATTTTCCACTGTTCATCTCATCGATTGCGATAGAAAGCGGCTTTTCACCGTCCTTTACAGGGACAAGCGGCTCTGCATGGTCAATCAGCTGCCTTGCTCTCTTGGCAGTTGCAAGCACGATGGAATAACGGCTGTTTACAATCTTGGTATCCCCCTCTTCTACGTCCTGGTTGACCACCTTCATTAAATCTGTGTAAGATGGATGCAGCATAAGATCATTCTCCTTTCTGTCATTTACAGTTCGTCCAGTTCTCTCCTGATTTTATCAATGAACTCTGTGTTTCTTGTAACCTTTTTCTTTTCATTTTGAATCACCGCGTGCAGATCATCCACACAGGTCTCCAGATCATCGTTGATGATCAGGCAGTCATAGCAGTCGATTCCCTTTGCCTCTTCTCTGGCGCGGGCAAGACGCTCCTCGATCACTTCCATGGTCTCGGTTCCTCTGCCGATCAGACGTCTGCGGAGCTCCTCTGCGCTGGGCGGAGTGATGAAAACCAGAAGTGTGTCCGGAAACTTTTCCTTTACCTTCAACGCTCCCTGAATTTCGATCTCAAGAATCACATCTTTCCCCTGCTCCAGTTGTTCCTCCACATAAGAGCGCGGTGTCCCATAATAATGGTTAACATATCTAGCATACTCTATTAATTCGTCTTGTGCAATCATTTTTTCAAATTCTTCTGTCTCTTTGAAAAAATATTCTCTGCCGTCCACTTCTCCTTCTCGCGGATTTCTCGTCGTCGCGGAAATGGACAATGCATAATCATCGTATTTCTCCAGGAGCCGCTTCATTACGGTTCCCTTTCCTGCCCCGGAAAATCCGGACAGTACAGTCAGTATCCCTTTTGACATGGCTGCTTTCATCCCTTCTCTCATCTGCTATTCAATATTCTGGATCTGCTCACGGACCTTTTCGATTTCCGTTTTCAGATCAATTCCATAGTTGGATACCGTCAGATCGTTGGCCTTGGACAAAATCGTATTGGCTTCCCGGTTCATCTCCTGTGCAATGAAGTCCAGCTTTCTCCCGATCCCTTCTCCTGCCTGGAGCGTCGCCTTCATATGATCAATATGACTTTTGAGCCGGACAATCTCTTCATCTGTACAGATCTTGTCGGCAAACAGAACAACCTCGGCGGCAATTCTGCCATCATCAATCTGCGTATCTTCCAGAAGCTCTTTTACTTTCTCTTCCAGCTTTTCCCTGTATTCAGACAGGATCTGAGGGGAGCGCTCCTCGATTTTCTCCACAACCTCTTTCATGTCATTCAGCTTTCCGATCAGATCTTCCCTGAGCTTTTCTCCTTCGGTCTCCCTGGCAGCTACAAACTGGACGCAGGCTCCATCCAGGGCTTCTCTGAGCCCATTCCACATTTCTTCTTCGTCCACATCCTGCTCTTCCATGGTAAAGACTTCCGGGAATCTGGAAAGCGCTGAAATACGGACATCATTTTCCAGGCCGAACTTTTCCTCCATCCGGTGAAAATATTCCAGATATTCGGACGCAAGAGCCTCATTGTATTTCAATGACATCTGTCCCTCTGAAAGATCCTCATAGGATACGAAAATGTCCACCTTTCCTCTTTGAATATACTTCTTTAAATACGTCCGAATCGCGGTTTCAAAAAAATAGAGCTTTTTCGGCATTCGAATGTTGACATCCAGATAGCGGTGGTTTACACCCTTCATTTCGACTGTAAATTTCTTCTCTCCGCTTTGAATCTCACACCGGCCAAAGCCCGTCATACTTCTTATCATGATCAGTTCCTCTATCAAGTTTATTTTGCTGTTTTTCATTATAATTCATTTGATTTTTATCGTCAACCTTGTTCAACTATGTTATACTGTAAAACAGACTAAAAATAAAGGAGAATGACCTATGGCACTAGATGGAATTACCATTGCAAATACAGTAAAAGAAATGCGGGACGCCCTTCTGGGAGGGCGCATCGCAAAGATTGCGCAGCCGGAAGCGGACGAGCTGCTTCTGACCGTGAAAACACCGGCAGGACAGCGCCGCCTGTATGTTTCCGCCAGTGCTTCCCTGCCGCTTGTCTATCTGACAGATGAGAACAAACCAAGTCCCTTTACCGCTCCAAATTTCTGCATGCTTCTGCGGAAACACATTGCCAATGGACGGATTGTATCCATCACTCAGCCTTCTCTGGAACGGATCATCTTTCTGGAGATCGAGCATCTGGATGAACTGGGAGATCTTTGCCGGAAGAAACTGATCATCGAGATCATGGGGAAACACAGCAATGTCATCTTCTGCGATGCAGATGACCGGATTATCGACAGTATCAAGCATGTGCCTGCCCAGATGAGTTCGGTAAGAGAGGTCCTTCCGGGACGGACGTACTTTATTCCGGACACCATGCACAAGGCCGATCCGCTGACTGTTTCCGAAGAGGACTTTTCCAGTCTTCTCCGTCAGAAGCCTGCTGCCCTTTCCAAGGCACTCTACACCAGCCTGACCGGAATCAGCCCGGTAGTAGCCGAGGAGATCTGTTTTCTGGCAGGACTGGACTCTTCCCTGCCTCCGTCAGAGCTTTCCGATGATCTGATGCTCCACTTGTACCGGCAGTGTTCTCTTTTTCTGGATCAGGTGCGGGAAGAGCGTTTCCATCCTTCCATTTACTACCGGAATAACGAACCACAGGAATTTGCTTCTGTTTTGCTGACTCATCTGGAAGGGTGCCGCATCCAGGAGTATGAAACGATTTCCGAAGTGCTCTCTTCCTACTACGCGGTAAAAAACCGGATCACCCGGATCCGTCAGAAATCAGCGGATCTCCGCCACATTGTCCAGACTGCCCTGGAACGGAACCGGAAAAAATACGATCTCCAGGCACGTCAGTTAAAAGACACGGAAAAACGGGAAACCTACAAAGTTTATGGGGAACTTCTGCAGACCTATGGATACCAGGCCGAACCGGAAGCAAAAGAACTGGAGGCGTTGAACTATTATACCAACGAGATGATCCGGATTCCCCTGGATCCTGCAAAAACACCGCTGGAAAACGCCAAGCGGTATTTTGAAAAATACAATAAGCTGAAACGGACCTATGAACACCTCTCCCACCTGATTGTGGAGACAAGGGATGAAATCCATTATCTGGAATCCGTTAGCAATGCTCTGGACATTGCGCGCTCGGAAGATGATCTGGCTCAGATCAAAGAAGAGCTGACAGAAAGTGGATATGTACGGCGAAAATTCACGAAGAAAAAAGAGAAATTCAAAAGCACCCCTCTCCATTATCTTTCCAGCGATGGATATGATATTTATGTTGGAAAAAACAATTTCCAGAATGAGGAGCTGACTTTTTCCTTTGCTTCTGGAAACGACTGGTGGTTCCACGCGAAAAAAGTGCCGGGATCCCATGTCATTGTGAAATCCAAAGGTGTGGAAATGCCTGACCGTGTCTTTGAAGAAGCTGGAAAGCTTGCCGCTTATTATTCCAAAAACAACGGCAGCCAGAAGGTGGAAGTGGATTATGTAGAGAAAAAGCATGTCAAAAAAGTGAAAGGTCAAAAACCTGGTTTTGTCATCTATCACACGAATTACTCTTTGATGGCGGATACAGATATCAGTATGCTGAAAGAAGTAACAGAATCCTGACTTTACAGAGAATATCAGGGGCAGACGGATCATTTCCGCCTGCCCCTGTTCTGTTTCTGCTGTCTTTAGTTGTTTCTATGACCGCATCGCCTTTACAGCGTCCGGATAAATCGCATGAACGCCTCTCTTCCTTCTTCCGTGCATTTGTAGACTCCCGCATCTTCCAGTACATGCACAAAGACATGTCCGATTTCCTGCTGAAGAATCTCTTCTATATTATCTTTGTCAATATTCGGATACTTCGGAAGGAACTCTTCCACCCAGTCCGCATGTTTTTCAATCTTTTCGTTGCTGCGGATGTCTTTGCCTTCCAGGATGTATTCCTGCAAAAGCTCCATCTCCTCTTTCAGACGGGCCGGCAGTACCGCAAGCCCCATGACCTCAATGAGCCCGATGTTTTCTTTCTTGATATGATGGTACTGTGCATGTGGATGGTAAACGCCAAGAGGATGTTCCTCTGTAGTAATATTGTTCCGAAGGGTCAGATCCAGCTCATACATGCCATCTTTCATCCGGGCGATCGGAGTAATCGTATTGTGGGGTTCTCCGTCTGTCTCGGCATAAATAAAGGCCTCTTCGTCTGTGTATCCCCTCCATGCTTTCAGCACATGATCTGCAAGGTCGATCAGCCGTTTCTCATCCTGATGCCGAATCCGAAGTACTGAAAGCGGCCATTTTACAATTCCGGCTTCCACATCTTCGTATCCAGGAATCGTCACTGCCTTTTCAATCGGTGCCTTTGCCATGGCAAATGTATAATGTCCGCCCTGGAAATGATCATGGCTTAAAATGGATCCTCCGACAATCGGCAGATCCGCATTGGAGCCAAGAAAATAATGCGGGAACTGCTTTACAAAATCAAACAGCTTTGTAAAAGCCGCCCGGTCGATTTTCATCGGAACATGCTCACCGTTAAATACGATACAGTGCTCATTGTAATATACATACGGAGAGTACTGGAATCCCCATTTTGACTGATTGATCGTAATCGGGATGATCCGGTGGTTCTCCCTTGCCGGATGATCCAGCCGTCCGGCATATCCTTCATTTTCCATACACAGCTGGCATTTCGGATACGCATTGTTCTTGGCATTTTTGGCAGCTGCAATGGCCTTTGGATCCTTTTCCGGCTTGGACAGGTTGATGGTAATATCGATGGTGCCGTACTCGCTCTCTACTGTCCATTTCTTATCCTTTTTGACACGGTACCGGCGAATATAATCACTGTCCTGGCTGAGTTTGTAAAAATATTCTGTTGCAGCCTTCGGTGCTTTTTCATATTCTTCCCAGAATGTTTTCTGTACCTGGGCCGGACGCGGTACCAGACAGTTCATGATTTTCGTATCAAACAGATCCCGGTATCCGATGCTGTCCTCGATTATTCCACGTTTCACCGCTTCATCCAGAAGCTCTTGCAGAGTACTTTCCAGATCTACATGCTCCACTTTTTCTGCCGGCTCCTCATAACTGTCCTCATGAAAAAGATCCAGAATCAGATTGGTGGCATAAATCTTTTCACATTCCGGGAGCAGACCTGTCTCAATCCCGTACTGAACCAGTTTACTAATACTCTCGTTTAACATTCCGTCTTCCTTCTTTCTTTTATATTCTATAAAGCCCGTGCCCCATCACCGATTTCTACCACATAGAACTCTGCCTCATGTCCGGTCTTTTCTTTATATCCTTCGCCAACTTTTTCGATAAACGTATCCACAGCGTCATTTTTCACAATGCTGACCGTGCATCCGCCGAATCCGCCTCCTGTAATTCTGGACCCGATCACACCGTCGATCTGCCATGCCAGGTCAACAAGAATATCGATCTCCTCACAGGATACTTCGTAGTCGTCCCGGAGAGAAATGTGGGACTCATTCATCAGACGTCCAAATTGTGTAATGTCATTTTCCTTAAGCGCTTTTACCGCCCGGATCGTCCTCTGATTTTCATAAACCGCGTGTTTTGCACGCTTCCTGCAGATCTCGTCCTGAATAGCATCTTTATGGGTCTCAAACTCCTCTTCTGTCAAATCGCCCAGTGTCTGGATATCTACCACTTTCTGAAGAGCCTGAAGCGCCTCTTCACTCTCTCTTCTTCTGTCGTTGTAGGCAGAATCTACGAGGCTGTGCTTTACCTTGCTGTTTGTGATGACAATTTTCGCATCCTCCAGCTTCACAGAAGCGTATTCATATTTCAGTGTATTCGTGTCCAGGAAGATGGCA
>CAJFMZ010000115.1 GCA_904393575.1 uncultured Sellimonas sp.
TCGTCGTAAAACAAAAACAGCGATTCCACCGGCAGGGAAAACACAGCGGCAATATCCACGGTAAGGTTCGGTGGAGGATTGTACTGCCCTTTTCCAACCGGCTGATGGTCTCCCGCCGCGCACCCGCTCGGTTTGCCAGTTCTTGCTGGGTCATTCCTGCTCACGGCGGTAAACGGGGAGAAAGGGTTGCAGTTTCGTCAAGAGGCTCCCTTTTTTCGCAATAATAAAACAAAAGCGCTTCTAGTCCCTGAAGTAAGCCAAAACACAGGTACCCCATCCGATCTGGAAGCGGATGATTCCCTTTTGAGAAAAACGATCAGGAGAAGCAGGGCAGTATAGGCCCCTTCCTATCGGATCCGATTTGGCGTGGCGCTGGTTGTGTACCGCTATTTCGCCTTCTTTCTCTACGCCCTGTTTCTTTTTCAGGATGACATTCCGCGCATAGCCGTCGCTGACTTCTACGATCTCGCCCTTCTTGCCAAGTGACCTGATATCTTCCAGTAATATTACTTTCATACTGTAATGTCTCCTCCTTCAATCATATCATCGATAACCTGTTTGAGTGTCTCAATATCCCCATCCAGGTCTGTATTTTCAAACTGAGCTCCGGCAGTATTGATGTGTCCTCCTCCGCCGATCCGCTCCATGATGATCTGCACGTTGACCTCATCGATCGAGCGGGCGCTCACATAAACTTTTCCGTGGTATTCCGTCAGTACAAATGCCGCCTTGACCTGACTGATATTCAGCAGTTCATTGGCTGCCTGTGCTCCGACGATGGTTGGGCTCTCAATATCCTCCCCTGCTCCCTTTGCAATAATGAAGCAGTCTCTGTAAATCTCCGCCTGACCGATAATGGCCGCCTTTGCCCGGTACGCTTCCAGGTCATCCCGGAAAATCTTGTGTACATGGGTGATATCTGCTCCACTCCTTCTCAGGAATGCCGCGGCTTCAAATGTACGCACACCGGTCCGGTTGGTAAAATTATTCGTATCAATCATGATACCGGCATAAATGCAGTTTGCCTCAATAGGATCCAGCTTAATATCATCTGAAATGTACTGCAGGACCTCCGCCACCATCTCGCATGTGGAAGATGCATAGGGCTCAATATAGGAAAGAACCGCATTTTCAATGACCGTGCTGCCCTGTCTGTGATGGTCAAGCACAGCAATGGTCTTTACCATGTCGAGAAGTTCCTCACACTCTGTAATCGGCGGTTTATTGACGTCCACGACTACCACCATCGTATTGTCATCCACCAGCTTGAGCGCCTCCTGGGATGTGACAAACATATCCTCCGGATAATGATCATTCTCCTGAAACTCATTATATAAAGGTCTTAATGACGCGGTAATCTCGTTGATCACAATGTGCGCCTTCTTTTCCAGGCTCTCTGCGACCTTGTAAATTCCGATGGCCGCGCCAAAGGAATCCGAATCCGCAAGCTTATGTCCCATAATCAACACCTGATCCTTGGCAATCATAAACTCCCGGAGCGCCTCCGCCTTTACTCTTGCCTTGACTCTGGTGTTCTTGGACACCTGCTCTCTCTTGCCGCCATAGTACTTGATGCCGTCCTGATCCTTGATGACCGCCTGGTCTCCGCCTCTCGCAAGCGCCAGGTCAATCGCCACACGGGCATAATTATAGCTCTGCCCATAGGTGTCCTCGCTGAACCCAAGGCCGATACTAAGCGTGGCCGGAATCTTGTTCCCCACACTGATTTCCTTCACATCATCGAGGATGGAAAAATGGTCCTCCTCCATTTTGTGGAAATAAAAATTCTTGACAATGATAAAATACCGGTCTTTCTCCAGCTTTTTGACAATTCCGTCCATTCGTGCCACATACTGGTTGATCTTCCGGTCAATCAGAGCAATCAGAAGGGACTGTCTGACTTCCTCGACGCTTTCGATCACTTCATCGTAGTTGTCGATATAGATCAGCCCTGCCACCAGCTTCTGGTCTTCGATCTCAGCGACAGCCTGGTTCAGATCTGTGATATCGTGCATGTAGAGGGTCACAAAGTATTCCTTGCCCTCCGGTATTTCAAGAATTGGCTCTTTCCGGCTGAATCCCGCCACCGGGACTCTGCACAGATCCGCGGTGTAATCTCTTCCCATATAGGAAACCTCAAGCCGCACTTTCTCCTTTTCCTCTTTCGGAAATACACTTCTGTTCAGTTCCGGAATGTATTTACTCAAATAGGTGTCAGGCCGCAGTCCCGGTCCCATCACCTCGGCAAACTGACTGTTTCCCCAAAGGATCTTTCCGTCATCCAACAAAATTGCGTACGGTATCGACAACTCTCTGAGCAGAATATCCTGCACTCCTCCGTACTGAGTGGCAAACTCAACCAGATCTGCCATCAGCAGGGACCGGTTATAAAAATACAGGATAAATGCAATAATCGCATAGACGATGACGAATGCACTCATCAGAAAACCTGCACTTTGATCTACCATGTATATCCAGATATTCATGGCAATCAAAAGAATCGTCATAACCGCCGGCCATTGCATATACAACTTCAACTGGCCTTTAAAATGAATTGTTCCTTTTTTGTTCATCTCTACGTCCTCAAATCCAAAAGTTGCAAGGTTTATTATACCACTTTTCCGCTCTTTTTGAAAGCGCTTTATCCTTTTTGGATCTCCCGCCGGATCAGGAGACGTTTTTCAGAAGCATCTCAAGGAATGCCGCCGCATTCTCTTTATTCTGTGCATTTTCCATGATACATACGTAAACCGGTTCGTAGGACACTCCGATCTTCTGTTCCAGATAGCTGCACTTTTCAAGGATCAGCGCATCCTTCTCACTTGTTTTGCCTGCAAGCTCCTCCTCCGGAATCAGATCCTCCAGATTCATAAATCCACCCTGATCCGCGTACTGTCTGTAGGTCTCTTCCGGACAGATCATGACGTCTACCGCCTCAGCGCCCACCAGGGTCGTCAGTGCAATATTGCTGTTGTAATCCTCCGATGAGGCACTTAAATTCGCGTTGATCTTTACCACTTCATTCTTCTTGCCGCTTCCCAGCGCATCCGTAATGTCCTCTTCCAGGTCCGTCCGGTCTAACGTACCATTTCCATCCAGAATCATAAGATTCAGAAGTACCTTCTCTGTCATCCCGTGGTACATCTGTACTCCGACACAGATCAGCACAATCAGGATGACCGGAATCAGGAGATAAATTTTATAGTACATCCACAAATATTCAATTTTCTCTTTCAGCGTCATCTGGCTCAGCTTTTCCGCTTCAAATTTCCGTTTCTCTTTTCCGCTCATCTGACGCTCGTACTTTCTGTCCAGCATGGTGTCTCCTCCTGTTGTTGTATTCTATTATTATGATGAATATTCGTCAATATGGCAAGTGAATTTTTTGTGTATCCAGGCTCTTTTGTTGATTTTTACCTGCGTTTTCGCTATACTGTGTCTTAGTGGTCCGTCTGGGGACGGAGGTATCAAGGAGGTTATTATGAGTCGTCTGTTTAGTCTGGAAAACCCGTTTATGCAGTTTCTTTCCAAAATCTGCGATCTTCTGATTCTGAACGTGGTTTTCATTTTCAGCTGCATCCCGCTGTTTACGATCGGGGCCTCGTTAAGCGCGCTGAACACAGTTGCTCTGAAAATGGTGCGCCAGGAAGAGCCCTATATTGTAAAAGGCTTTTTTAAAGCTTTTGCGTCCAATTTTAAGCAGAGCACCATCGTATGGCTCCTCTGCGTTGTCGTATTTGTATTTTTCCGCTATGATTACACGATCGCTTCCTCTATGCAGGGAGATGTGTTCCGTATCATCCAGCTTCTTCTGCTGATGATCATTCTCGTATTTGCAGCGGCATTTTTATATGTATTTCCGATTATCGCACACTATATCTGTACGACAAAGCAGGCCATCCGCAATGCGTTTCTGATGAGTCTTGCTCATCTGCCGTATACGCTTCTGATGTTTGTCTATTTTGCAGTGATCGGATTTTTGCTTTCTTTTTCCACTACGACATTTGGTTTCGTCATTGGTATCAGCATGATCTGCGGATTTTCTGTCACTGCATTCCTCTGCTGTATTCTATTCAACCGGATCTTCAAAAAATACGATCCGAAAGAAGAAACAGAAGAGCCTGCTCAAACGGAATAATCCATTGGCAAAAGCCGGGATGGACAGTCTTAAAAAAACCTGTCCGTCCCGGCTTTTATTGTCCTTTCTTTACAGAATTGTTCCTCCCCCTGAGGACTGTACCTGTACACCAAAGCCCAGAATTCTCTGGACGATCTCCCACATGCCTCCCAGGATCGTATTGTCCGCAATCAGCAGCGGACGGCTCAGCACGCCGCTCACCAGAAGAATCAAAAGAATCCAGGAACGGTACGGGCGAATCCTCTGATAAAAATATCCCACTTTCGGGACGAGCTGTTCCAGCACATTGGACCCGTCAAGAGGTGGAAACGGAATCAGGTTGAACACGCCCAGTCCGGTATTCATCACTGCAGAGTAGTAACAGAGAAGATACAAAATCTGCATCAGACTGGAGTTGGCATCTCCGAACCGGATGATCAGTCCGCTTAAAAACACGGAAAGAAACGCCAGGATAAAGTTCATCACCGGCCCTGCCAGGGATACCAGGATGATCCCCTGTCTTCTGTTCCTGTAATACCTCGTATTGATTCTGACCGGCTTTGCCCATCCCATATGGAAGAAAATCAGGCACAGTGTTCCGACCGGATCCAGATGTTTCAGCGGATTCAGGCTCATGCGGCCGTCCGCTCTCGGCGTCGGGTCCCCCAGGCGCTCGGACATCCATCCGTGCGCAAACTCATGGGCAGTAATCGCAATCAGCAGTACCGGTGCCATATATAAAATATATCTTAGCTGCTGCAGGTAATAGTTGAGATACATTGATCACATTCCTTTCCATTCTCACATATATTCTTTGATTCTAGCACATGTGACGCAATTTTCAACCGACACAATGTAAAAATTTTCTAAATTGTGATAAAATAAAAATAATTCAAACAGATGGACACGAAAAAGGAGAAAAACGATGCAGTATATTCATCATTACAAATCACCTCTCGGCAGAATACTTCTTGCGGCGGATGATTCCGGCCTGACCGGTCTGTGGTTTGAGAAGCAGAAATACTTCGCCTCCACTCTGGATTCTGAACATGTAATGTGTGACCTCCCTTTATTTCAGGATGCCATGCACTGGCTGGATCTGTATTTTGCCGGTCAGAAACCGGATTTTGATCTTCCTCTTCATATGACAGGAACAGCATTTCAAAAAGAAGTCTGGGAAATCCTTCGTCGAATTCCGTATGGAAAAACCATCACTTACGGAGAAATCGCCCGGCAGATTGCCGCCGGAAGAGGGCTGGATCACATGTCCGCCCAGGCTGTCGGCGGTGCTGTAGGCCATAACCCCGTATCCATCATTGTTCCCTGCCACCGTGTCATCGGAGCGAACGGAAGTCTCACCGGTTATGCCGGAGGCATGGAGAAAAAATTGTATCTGCTGAACCTGGAAGGAGCCGAAATTCCTCCCATCCGACAGCATAGCAAGGAGGAATAATCTATGACAGCCAGAAAAGTCTGGACGAAGCAACATAAAAATGTTCTAAAAGTCCTGGAGGAAACCGGACGCTATACCGTCAAAAAAGAATACATCTGTCTGGATATGAAAGAACAAAAAGATCTGATTCTGACCGCCTACGACTGGCTGTCCCAGCATATGCCGAATAAAAGTGCAAAGCCTAAGGATGTTCAGTATCCGGTCTGGGTGTCCCTTACGGAAGATGCCGTGATGATGCCGGATGAAAATGAGGTGGTACTGGAGCTTTCGGTGGACGAGTCCCTGATCACCCTGATCAATGTCACAAAATGGGGGATGATTTTAAATTACTCGTATATTCCCCGGAATGAAAAGGATGCCGCCGCACATCAGGAGCTTCTGTCCCTTTACGGCACCAGTGATGCCCAGGCAGTGATGACACCCTTTTATCCGGAAATCCGCCGGGAAGTCATGGAAAGCTGGAGCCGGCTTTTTGACGACAGCGTCCTTTCCGAAAACTCATGTTACTACGGACTTATATGGGAGATGAGAAAAGAATGGATTACAACGATCAGACAATAACCTTATATTCTTCACAGGCAGATCCGGTACTTCGTGCTCTGGAAAAATACGGGGTCTGCTATTCAAAAGCAGCCTATGTACAAAGGAAGTACGGGGAATCCTCCCCGATCTTTCTGACGGCTTACAACTGGTATGTCCGTCATGCAGAGGCTTTTGTACCAAAGCCGGAACACGCAGAGTTTCCTTACTGGGCGTTTACAGACACCTATAATGTGGATACTTCCGCCGGCGGAACGATTCTTACACTGGATGTCCCGATGAACGAGGCCGTCTTTTTCCGGGCAAAAGACTGGAACAAGATTCTCTGCCTGACACTGATCGGCGAAACTGAAGAGGAGGAAGCCCTGTTTCGGGAAGAACTTTCCGCCCGTGGACTCCACACAACGGATATCATGCTGACTTCCTTTTATCCGGAGTGGAAACAGAAAATTCTGAAAAGCTGGGAACGTCTCTTCCGCTTTCACGAAGAAACACTTAAGGCCGGGCCAGGACAGGTCCAGGGCATGCAGGCCGGCCTCTGGCGCATTAAGAAAGACTGGATCCGGAAACCTCTGAATTAACATTCCAGAGACACACAGGTGCCGTACATAAGGATCTCTTCCCTTATGTACGACACCTGTTTCTACCACATGGTAAACAGTTTTTGAATGATCGGCCAGGTTTTTGGAAACTCCTGCGTGATCAGGCTGCGGACCGCTTCCCGGTTCATATCAGAGAAATTCGCGTCTTTGAGCAGCACTTCCTTAACTCCGCTTACCGTATTTCCCATTGCAATATGACCACTGGCATAATTACCAAGCGCAATCTTATTGGCGATTGCACAGTTTCCGATGGTATACATCCCAACCGCAAGATTTCCAAACGCAATGATTCCAACGCTGATATTTCCTCCTGCAATGATTCCGGTCGCAATGGCTCCAAGCGCCAGAATTCCAAGACTTACCGCCCCGCTGGAAATCAGTCCCATCGCCGCCGCTCCCACTGCCACCAGTCCTCTTGCGAACACGCCAACGCTGACTACCCCCGTTGCTCTCACCCCGATCGCCAGAATGCCTCTTGCCGGGGTCATTTTCATCCGGAACCGTCCGCTGTCCTCTCTCATTCCCTGAAAACAGATATGATAGAGTGGAAGTCCAAACAGTGTGCGTCGGCTCTTCTTCTCGAACTGCCACGGTCTGACCTCTCTGTAATATACCACTTTTTCCGTCTGTCCTTCTTCCTTGTCTTTCAGAAGGTAGTCTGTGGAAACCTGAAACAGGCCGCTCATCATAACGATCTTGTCCACATCCGGCTTGGCAACTCCGGTATCACATAGTTAAAGATATTGGTGTCATTCAATCAATTTTGCCGATAAAGCGGTAGAAGATTTCTACCTCCTGTTCCCGGCTTCCGTCCTCAC
>CAJFMZ010000116.1 GCA_904393575.1 uncultured Sellimonas sp.
TGCTGTAGAAAGAAGAATGTCGGAAAGCCGTGTGAGGGAGAACCTCATGCACGGTTTGATGAGGGGAAAGAGGGCAAAAAGCCCTCTAACCTACTCTACAGAGAGGGGAAGAAACGTTGACTTTTTGTTCTGTTCTCAGTAAGATAGAGGTAGCGTAAAAAGAGAACAGGAGGTCGAGTGCCAATGAATGAAATAGAACGTCTGCTGTCCTTCACCAAAGAGGCGGTTTCACCCTTCCATACGGTGGAGGCGGCAAGAAAGAGACTGGAGGAGAAAGGATTTCGCCGGCTTTGCTGGAAGGAAGAGTGGGAGCTTTGTCCCGGCGGATCTTACTATGTGATCCATCACGGTTCTACGCTGTTTGCGTTTACGATCGGAAAGGATGCGTCAAAAGAGAAGGAAATCCGTATGGCGGCGGCTCACGGGGATTTTCCAGGATTTCGGATCAAGCCGGATCCGGAGATGACGACAAATGCCTATTTGAAGCTGAATACAGAGCCATATGGCGGGGTCAATCTGGGAAGCTGGCTGGACCGGCCGCTCTCTGCCGCAGGACGTGTGGCGGTACGGGGAAAAGACGCACTGCATCCGCAGATGCAGCTGGTGGATTTTGAAAAGCCGGTTCTGACAATTCCGAATATTGCCATTCATCTGGATCGGGACATGAATAAGGGAAGAGAATTAAACCGTCAGACGCAGATGATTCCCCTCGCCGGGATGACTGACGGAGAGACAGAGAAAGGCTTCCTCAAAAAAGAGCTGGCAAAAAGACTGCAGGTTCCGGAAGCAGATATTCTGGAATATGAGTTGAATGTCTACAATGCGGAGGAAGGTCAGTGTGTTGGATTTGAAGATGCCTTTGTATCTGGACCGAGGCTGGATGATCTGACCGGCGTCCTTGCAGTGCTGGAAGGACTCTGGGACGGAAAACGCAAAGGCGGTATCAATCTTGGAGTGGTCTTTGACCATGAGGAGATCGGAAGCAGGACCAAGCAGGGAGCAGGATCCAGTCTGCTGCTGCTTTTGCTGGAGCGGATTGTGACTGCGCTGGGATGGGAACGGTCGGACCTTCTCAAAGTACTGGAGGATTCCATGCTGCTTTCGGTTGATGTGGCTCACGGACTGCATCCGAACTATCAGGAAAAAGCAGATCCGACGAATCAGCCGGTGCTCAACGGGGGATTCTGTATTAAGGAAGCATCCTCCCAGAGCTATGCCACCGACAGCGAGGCGGTTGCCATCGTTCAGTCCCTCTGTGACAGAGAAAAGATCCCATATCAGAAGTTTGTGAACCGGTCCGATGGTACAGGCGGAGGCACTCTGGGGGCAATTGCATCTGCCATTGTCCCGGTGCGGACGATTGATATCGGAGTGCCGCTGCTTGCGATGCATTCCAGCCGGGAGCTGATGGGAAGGAAGGATATGGAAGCACTGACTTCTGTTATCCGTGCATTCTTTTTGGCAGAATAAGAAAGTAAGGAAACGAAAAAGGGGAGAAATCAGAAACAGTGACAAGCCAGATAGAAAAACAGTTTCAGGACCGATCCAAACGGGATGCTGTCCGTCTGAACAAATATGTAAGTGAGGCCGGGGTCTGTTCCAGGAGAGAAGCAGACAGACTGATCGAGGCGGGCCGGGTGACGGTTGACGGGAAGCGGGCGGATACCGGCATGAAAATCACGCCTGATCAGGAAGTGAAGGTAGACGGCAGGACTATCTCGCCGGAAGAGGAGATGGTAGTTCTGGCAGTCTATAAGCCAAGAGGCATTGTGTGTACGGAAGACAGGCGGGAGCCGGACAATATCATCCGCTTTTTGCATTATCCTACACGGATTACGTATGCAGGGCGGCTTGACAAGGATTCCGAAGGGCTTCTTCTGATGACCAATAATGGGGATATCATCAATAAAATGATGCGGGCGGGAAATTACCACGAGAAAGAATACCTCGTAACCGTGGATAAGCCGGTTACAGACGAATTCCTGGAGCGCATGGCCCGCGGTGTGCCGATTCTGGATACGGTGACCAGACCGTGCAAGGTGAAAAAGGAAGGAAAGACGGGATTCCGGATCATTCTGACCCAGGGGCTGAACCGGCAGATCCGCCGGATGTGCGAGGCGCTGGGATATAAGGTAATCCATCTAAAACGAGTCCGGATTATGGAGATCCGGCTGGGGGATCTGAAGCCGGGACAGTACCGGAAACTGACCGAAGGGGAGCTTGGGCGGCTTGGAAAGATGCTGGAGCAGTCTTCCAATATGCCGGCCGGACAACGGAAAAGAAATGAGAACAGGAGACAGAAATCATGACGAATACACAGGGAAGCATAGAAGAGAAGACAAAAAGGATGAAAGAGCTTGTGGATCTTCTGAATCAGGCGGGACGTGCGTACTATCAGGAAGCGCGGGAGATCATGAGCAATTACGAGTATGACAGACTCTATGATGAGCTGCTTTCTCTGGAAAAGGAGCTTCACACGACTCTGGCGTCAAGTCCAACAGTACATGTAGGGTACGAGGTGGTCAGTGAGCTTCCAAAGGAACGGCATGAGCGCCCGATGCTTTCTCTGGACAAGACAAAAGAGGTCAGCCGGCTGAAGGAGTTTCTGGGGGATCAAAAGGCGTTGCTCTCCTGGAAAATGGATGGTCTGACGATCGTTTTGACTTATCGGGACGGAGAGCTGTTCAAAGCGGTCACAAGAGGAAATGGAGAGATCGGCGAGGTCGTCACCAATAATGCCAGAGTCTTCAAAAATGTGCCTCTGAAGATTCCTTATGAAGGGGAGCTGGTCCTGCGGGGGGAGGCGGTTATCCGTTATGACGATTTTGAACGGATCAACGAAGAGATCGAGGATGTGGATGCCAAGTACAAAAATCCCAGAAATCTTTGCAGCGGATCCGTCCGGCAGCTGAATAATGAGATCACGGCAAAGCGAAATGTCCGCTTCTATGCATTTTCCCTTGTACGGGCGGAGGATGTGGATTTTGAAAATTCCAGAAGACGTCAGATGGAATGGCTTAGGGAGCAGGGATTTGAGACCGTGGAATATCATATGGTGACAGCGGATACCATCGAGGAAGAGGTGGCCTGGTTTGCGGACCACATCCAGGAAAACGAGGTGCCGTCAGATGGACTGGTGCTGTTGTACGACGACATTGCCTATGGCCAGTCTCTTGGAAGCACGGCCAAATTTCCGCGGGATTCCTTCGCCTTTAAATGGGCGGATGAGATCCGGGAGACTACGCTTCGGGAGATTGAGTGGAGCCCGTCAAGGACCGGACTGATCAATCCGGTGGCGATTTTTGATCCGGTGGAGCTGGAGGGAACGACTGTTTCCAGGGCCAGTGTACACAATATCAGTATTATGGAGGAGCTGGAGCTTGGTGTGGGAGACCAGATTCAGGTCTACAAGGCCAATATGATTATCCCCCAGATTGCGGAAAATCTTACCAGGAGCGGCGTAAGGGATATCCCCCAGCACTGTCCGGTGTGTGGAGGGACCACCGAGATCCGGCAGATTTTGAATGCGAAAGCCCTCTACTGCACGAATCCACGGTGCCAGGCCAAACAGATCAAGGCCTTTACCCTCTTTGTCAGCCGGGACGCCATGAACATAGACGGTCTTTCCGAGGCAACGCTGGAAAAGTTTATCGGAAGAGGATTTATTCATGAGTTTGCGGACATCTATCATCTGGCAGATCATCAAAAGGAGATCTGTGAGATGGAAGGATTCGGGGAGAAATCCTGCCAGAATCTTCTGGAGAGCATTGAAGTGTCCAGAGATACGACGTTGCCCCGTCTTTTGTATGCGCTTGGCATTGAAAATGTGGGAGCTGCCACGGCAAAGCTGATTTGCAGGGAGTTTGATGAAGATCCGCAAAAGACGGTTCTGGCGGACCGGGAGGAGTTAAGCCGGATTCCTGGAATCGGCGATGTAATTGCGGGGACGTTTACCGAGTATTTCCAGGACGAGAAAAAGAAAGCGGAATATGAAAAGCTCCTGAAAGAGGTCCGGCTTCACAAGGAACAGCAAAGAGAACAGCAGAATCTGGCTGGGATGACGTTTGTCATCACCGGAAGTGTGCATCATTTTAAAAACAGAAACGAAGTGAAGGAAGAAATCGAGAAGCGGGGAGGAAAGGTAACCGGATCTGTTACCTCAAAGACAACCTACCTGATCAATAATGATACGGAATCCACTTCCTCCAAAAACCGGAAGGCAAAAGAGCTTGGTATTCCGATCCTTTCGGAGGAAGATTTCCTGACCATGCTGAAAAATGAGGGATAGAAATGGGACAACATGCAGAAAATGAACTAGAAGGATATCTGCCTTTCTGGAAACAGCTTACCAGAAGCCAGCAGGAGAAAATCCGGTCGGAGGCAGTGCTGAAAACGGCCGGTAAGGGTGAGATTGTCCACCGCGGAAGTGGAGAATGCCTGGGGTTTCTGATTGTAAAAAGCGGACAGCTCAGAGCCTATGTGGTATCGGAGGAAGGAAAGGAGATTACAGTTTACCGGATGTTTGAGCGGGATATGTGTCTTCTGGCCGCAAGCTGTATCTTCCGGAATATTGACTTTGAGATCTGGATGGAGGCAAGGGAGGAGACCAGCTACTGGGTCATCCCGCCTATGGTCTATCAGGAGCTGATGGATACCTCGCTTCCGGTTATGAAATATACGAATGACCTGATGGCAGAACGGTTTTCTGATGTCATGTGGACGATGGAGCAGATCCTCGGAAAGAGTGTGGACAAACGTCTGGCGGCGCTTCTGATTGAAGAATCCCAGAATGCCGGGCAGGAAGAGTTCTCTCTGACTCACGACCGGGCGGCAAGGGAGCTTGGAACAGCCAGGGAAGTGGTGACAAGAATGCTCAAATACTTCCAGCAGGAGGGACTGGTGCTCCTTTCCAGGGGAAAGATCCGGATTCTGGACCGGGAACGGCTTCTGGACCTCGCCCAGGAAAGTCTCCGTTAGATCACAGGACGCTTTTGTGACTTTGTTACGGAAGCAGGGCAGAATTCCCGTATAATAGAGGACAGAAACAGAACAATGAAATCGTAACAGGAGGTAAGATAGATGGCAGAAGTAATGACAATCACAAACGAAAATTTTGAAACAGAGGTATTAAAATCCAATGAGCCGGTACTCATTGATTTCTGGGCAGAATGGTGCGGACCATGCCAGACCTTTATCCCGATCATCCACTCCTATGCGGAGAAAGCGCAGGGAGTCAAAGTCGGAAAAATCAATGTAGATGAAAACCGGGAGCTGGCAAAGCAGTACCGGATCATGAGCATTCCAACGGTGATGCTTTTCCAGAATGGCGAGCCGGTAAAACGCCACTCCGGAGTCCTGATGGAGGACGAATTAAAAGAGTGGGTAGAGGCCTAAGAAGTTTGTTTAGAAAAACTTTACTTGTCCGGACGCCTTATCTGGTCTATAATAACTTCTGTACAATTCTATAAATTCAGTATAGAAGGAGTTTTAGCCAATGTCAGATGAAAAGAATACAACGATCGACGAAGAGAATATAGAAGACCAGAAACTCGAAGAAGCTGTCAAAGGCGTTGTAGAGGATACGTCCAAAGATGACAGAGAATATGAAAAACACTGCTCGATCTGCCACCGTCCGGAAAGCGTGACGGGGAAGATGATCGAGCTTCCGAATAATCTTTATGTATGTCCGGACTGTATGCAGAAAAGCTTTGATCTGATGAATAATGGACAGATCGATCTGAATCAGCTGATGCGGATGCCGGGCGTTCAGATTCTGAATATGCAGGATCTGGAGAATATGATGCCAAAGCAGCAGAAAGTCAAGAAGAAAAAAGAAAAGAAAGAGGAAAAGCCGGAGCTGGATCTTCACAATATTCCGGCTCCGCATAAGATCAAGGCGAAGCTGGACGACTATGTGATCGGTCAGGAGCAGGCCAAGAAGATCATTTCCGTGGCGGTTTACAATCACTACAAGCGTGTGGTGACAGATACGATGGATGACATCGAAATTGAGAAATCCAATATCCTGATGCTGGGACCGACCGGTTCCGGAAAGACGTATCTGGTCAAGACGCTGGCGCGGCTTCTGGATGTACCGCTTGCTATCACCGACGCCACCTCCCTGACAGAGGCCGGTTATATCGGGGATGACATTGAAAGTCTGGTATCCAAGCTGCTGGCTGCTGCCGACAACGATGTGGAGAAAGCAGAGCGGGGCATTATCTTTGTAGATGAGATCGATAAGATCGCCAAAAAGAAAAATACCAACCAGCGGGATGTAAGCGGAGAGTCCGTGCAGCAGGGGATGTTAAAGCTCCTGGAAGGAAGCGAAGTGGAAGTGCCGGTCGGAGCCAACAGCAAAAATGCCATGGTTCCGCTGACGACTGTGAATACACGCAATATCCTCTTTATCTGCGGGGGAGCGTTCCCAGGGCTGGAGCAGATTATCAAGGAGCGTCTGAATAAACAGGCGTCCATCGGATTTATCGCGGATTTGAAAGATAAATATGACAATGACAAGAATCTTCTGTCCAAGGTGACGGTGGAAGATCTGAGGAATTTTGGAATGATCCCGGAATTTCTGGGACGTCTTCCGGTGATCTGTACGCTGCAGAGCCTGGATAAGGAAATGCTGGTGAAGATTCTCAAAGAGCCGCGCAATGCGATTCTGAAGCAGTACCAGAAGCTACTGGCGCTGGATGAGGTGCGGCTGGAGTTTGAAGATGACGCCCTCTACGCCATTGCGGAAAAAGCAATGCAGAAGGATACGGGAGCCAGGGCGCTCCGTGCGATCATTGAGGAATTTATGCTGGATATTATGTATGAGATTCCAAAGGATGACAGCATCGGCGAGGTCGTTATTACACGAGACTACATAGAGGGAACCGGGGGACCGGTGATCCGGCTGCGGGGACAGGAAGTGCCTCCGATGCTGGAGACGGGATCCCAGCAGAAGGAAGTTCTGTAAAAAGGAAATAAGAATGGCAGGACCTGCATATACTTACAAAAAGTATATGCAGGTTTTTTGATGGACGAAGAACAGTGCAGGGAAGCAGTTTTATCGGAGGAATACCGGGATTTTATGTTTACAGAGCGTTTCTTATCTCTGTTAAGAGAGGAAAGCTATCTGACTCAGCCTGCGGGGGAACTGTATCAGAATGTGTATCTCCCCAAAGAAGAGGCGGAGCGCCTTCCGGAAAATGAGATCCCTTATTATTCGATTCCAAAATGTTATACGCCTCTGGATATGGGGGCTTTAAATGCGGCGGGCATTACAACGGTACAGAATTATCCGGGACTGGAGCTGAAAGGTCAGGGAATGCTGATCGGGTTTCTGGATACCGGAATCGATTATCGCAATCCGGTATTTCGCAATCTGGACGGGTCAACGAGAATTCTTGGAATCTGGGATCAGACGGTCCAGGAAGGCAATCCACCGGAGAATTTTTGTTACGGGAGTGCTTATACAAGGGAGGATATCAATAA
>CAJFMZ010000117.1 GCA_904393575.1 uncultured Sellimonas sp.
GCGGAACTGTGGTTGGCGGAAATGTATTCTTTTAGTCTTTTCGCATGATAGCAGCTCAATATCATGTTACAACAGTATAAAAAACGCTATGCCAGGTCGGGAAACATCCCGCCTGCGCATAGCGTTTTTTCGTTTGGTTTCTTCAACCGGTCCTTCCACCTGTTCCGGCTTCTGGTTCAGAATCTGCATAAACTCATCACCGGTAATCGTCTCATGCTCATACAGATACTTGGCAATATCGTGGAGCTTCATGATATTCTCCTCCAGGATCCGTTTTGCCTTCTCATGCTGTGTCCGCACAAGTTCTACAACCTTTTTATCAATATAGGAAGCCGTCTCATCCGAGCAGGCCAGGGATGCGTCCCCTCCCAGATACTGGTTGCTGACATGCTGGAGCGCCACCATATCAAACTCATCCGACATACCGTACTGGGTAATCATTGCTCTTGCAAGCTTTGTCGCCTGTTCGATATCGTTGGAAGCTCCTGTGGAACTGGAGTGGAAGATCAGTTCTTCTGCCGCTCTTCCTCCCGTAAAGGTCGCGATCTTATTTTCCAGCTCCTCTTTCGACATAAGGTAGTGCTCTTTCTCATCTACCTGCATCGTATAACCAAGTGCTCCGCTTGTCCTCGGAATAATCGTGATCTTCTGAACCGGGGCAGAATGCGTCTGAAGGGCCGCCACAAGAGCATGTCCCACTTCATGGTATGCCACCTGAAGCTTCTCCTTATTGGAGAGCACACGGGTTTTCTTCTCATATCCCGCAATGACAACCTCCACACTAGCCTCCATATCAGCCTGTGTCGCAAACCTTCTGTGCTCACGTACCGCTTTCAAAGCGGCCTCATTGACAATATTGGCAAGCTCCGCTCCGGAAGCTCCCGCCGTCATCTTGGCAATCTCATCAAAATCTACATTGTCCGCAATCTTGATCTTCTTTGCATGTACCCGGAGGATATCTGCTCTTCCCTGCACATCCGGAAGCTCCACTGGAATCCGCCGGTCAAACCGTCCCGGTCGCAACAATGCCGGGTCCAGAGAATCCGGACGGTTCGTCGCAGCCAGAATCACAACTCCCTTGGAGCCGTCAAATCCATCCATCTCCGTCAGAAGCTGGTTCAGCGTCTGCTCCCGCTCATCGTTTCCGCCGATCTGTCCGTCTCTCTTCTTACCGATCGTATCGATCTCATCGATGAATACAATACACGGCGCTTTTTCATTTGCCTGCTTAAAGAGATCACGCACCTTTGCGGCGCCCATTCCTACAAACATCTCCACAAATTCGGAACCCGAAATGGAGAAAAACGGAACGTTGGCCTCTCCTGCCACAGCCTTTGCAAGCAGTGTCTTACCGGTACCAGGAGGCCCTACCAGAAGAGCTCCTTTCGGCATGGATGCTCCGATTTCCCGGTATCTTTCCGGATTATGAAGGAAATCCACGATCTCTCTGAGCAGATCCTTGGCCTCCTCCTCCCCGGCCACATCGGAAAAATGAATACCGGAATCTGACTGCACATAAATCTTAGCATTACTCTTTCCCATACCAAACGCCATGGAATTCGGTCCGCCCATCTTGTTTACCATCTTCTTGGAAAGCCAGTTGCCGATAAACAGAAAGATTGCAATCGGTACGACATAGGAGAGCAGCAGGCTCATCCATACCGGCATCTGCTCCTCGATGTTCTGAGAGAACTTCGCTCCTGATTCATGGAGACGTTCTACCAGGCCCGGATCATTCATCACGCCGGTCTTGTAGATATGATCCTGGCTTTTATCCGTAAAGATAATTTCTGTATCCTGAACCTCCACCAGACCGATTTCTTTCTTCTCGGTCATTGTCATAAACGTCCCGTAATCGACCTCTTCCGTTCTCCGCTCCATGATATTAGGAAAAAGAAATCCATTCAAAAGCAGAATAATCACCGCAACTACGAGGGCATAAATGATAAACGGTTTTCTAGGTGATTTTACTTCTTTCATTTTGCATCTCCCTTCATTTTATTGTTTTAGTATACCACGCTGTCAATTCAGAAACCATGGAAGAAATCTAAATCTTTCTAAAAAAACTATATCTTTTCTTACCAAATTATAACAGCTTTTCGTATGCGTACCTCAAATCCCCGCTGGCAAGCCAGATCCATCCGCAGTAGACAAATCCGTGTCTTTTCAGCCAGCTCTGCATGATCTGATTATCCGGATGTGTGTCGATCCGGATACTCCCGGCCTGCTGTTCCAGTGCCTTTCTCCCGGCCTCCTCCAGGAACGCCCCTGCAATTCCCTTTCGTTTACAGCCATTGCGGGTGGCGATTCTGTGAATCACAAGATAGTCTGCATCCCGTTCCGTCAGCCATGTCCCTTTCTCTATCTTTTCATAGGACTGCTCTTTTTCCATGGAAATCACCGCTGTTCCAACCAGCAGCTCCTTTTCCTGGGCAACATAGCTTTGCTTCTTCTCCATATCCTGCAGGATAATCGCTTCATTCGGATACCCGTCCTGCCACTGATTGATTCCCTGTTCACGGAAAGACTGCTGTGCCATCCTGATGATCTCCATCACCTGGGGCAGATCTTCTTTTCTCGCCTTTCTAATATTCATGTCTCCCTCCTTTTGTCTTTTATCATTTTAGCATGTTTTTCCAAAACAGCAAAGAAACTCCGGGACTTTTTCTCTCCGAACCAAAATAAATACGCCGGACCACACGGTCCGGCGTAAAAATGTCTTTTTTTACTGATAATCGAAGATATCGATCCATTTCATAAGGAAATCTTTTTCCATCGCATTTTTCTTTGTGAGCTGTGCTGCCGCCACAATCGGAAGCCACTGCTGTACATACTGTTTTGCAGTATCACTCTTCCTGCAGAACAGATCCATGTATTTATCAGCAAGTTTCTGATCTTTCAGTGCAAACAGAAGGTATGTCATCGCTGCGTCCGCACTTGCATTTCCCTGTGTCGCATGGGCCCAGTCAACAACATAAAGCACTCCGTCTTCTCCCACAATCACATTGCTCGGATTGAAATCGCCGTGGCATACTTTGTGATGTTTCGGCATGCTGTCCAGTCTTGTCAGGAGTTCATATCTGGTCGTAGCATCCACCACGTCCTTCAGACTGTTGATCTGACGGTTCAGCTTGTCTTTCAATTTACCTAAAAGAGGTGCTGTCTTGCTGTGGATCTCAAGCTGAAGGTTGACAAACTGTTCCATGTACTCATCCATCTTGTCCGGATTTTCCTTCATCAGCTCTTCCAGTGTCTTTCCTTCTTTGTACTCGATTACGAGTGACCATTTTCCATCGATTTCATTGACGCTTATTACCTTCGGGATATTTAAACCTGTCGCCTCTACCCTTGCCTGATTCAATGCCTCATTAAATACATCTTCCTTCGGATGAGACGGTTCAAAAACTTTTGCGATTCCCTCTTCGCAACGGTACACTTTTTTGTACGGGCGTTCTACGATTACATTTTCCAGTTTCATAAGATTACCTCCTGTCTGTCAAAACTGATCTTCGATCTATCCCTATTATACCATATCCATCTGATAATGGAAAATTTTTTAACAAAGTTTTCGTGATTTTATATATTTTTTGTGGATTTTTTTACTTTTTTTAAAATAATATGCAAGGTGTGGAACTCCTGCCACACCTTGCACATATTCTGAGAATCATTTATTTGCCGTAGTAGGATTTCAGATAAAGCTCTTTAATTTCACTCATCAACGGATATCTTGGGTTTGCTCCTGTACACTGGTCGTTGAATGCCTGTTCAACCATTTCATCCAGAGTAGCAAGGAAGTCTTCCTCTTTGATTCCCCATTCTTTAATTGTCTTCGGAATTCCGATTGCTTTCTTTAATTCTTCCAGTTTTTCACAGAACAGTTCTACCGTCTCTGCATCGTCTTTTCCGCAGATTCCTGCAAATCTTGCAGCCTCTGCATATCTTGCCTGTGCGTGCGGATACTGATACTGTGAGAATGTTCCCATCTTAACCGGAACTTCTGCTGCATTGTAACGGATTACATTTGTCAGGATCAGCGCATTTGCAACACCGTGCGGAATGTGGTGGAACGCACCAAGTTTGTGAGCCATAGAGTGGTTCAGTCCCAGGAATGCGTTTGCGAATGCCATACCTGCCATGCAGGAAGCGTCTGCCATCTTTTCTCTCGCAATCGGATCAGCCGCACCATTTGCGTATGCAGACGGAAGGTATTCAAATACAGTCTTGATTGCCTTTAATGCAAGACCATCTGTAAAATCAGTAGCCATAATGGATACATATGCTTCGATGGCATGAGTCATAACGTCGATACCAGATGCACTTGTCAGTCCTTTCGGCTGTGTCATCATGTTGTCCACATCAACGATTGCCATGTTCGGAAGTAATTCATAGTCAGCCAGAGGCCATTTTACACCTGTCTCCGCATCTGTGATAATTGCGAAAGGTGTCACCTCAGAACCTGTACCTGAAGATGTCGGGATTGCAACGAAGTATGCCTTCTCTCCCATCTTAGGGAATTTGTAAATTCTCTTACGGATATCCATGAAGTCCATAGCCATATCCTCAAAGCTTACTTCCGGATGTTCATACATTACCCACATGATTTTTGCCGCGTCCATCGCAGATCCGCCGCCGAGTGCGATGATCGTATCCGGTTCGAATGCTCTCATCTGATCTGTACCTTTGAGTGCACACTGTAATGTCGGGTCTGGAGCGACTTCATAGAAGCATGTATGCTGAATTCCCATCTCATCGAGTTTTTCTTCGATCGGTTTTACATAACCGTTCTTGTATAAGAATGTATCGGTAACGATGAATGCTTTCTTTTTGTGCATCTCTGTTCCGAGCTCATCGAGAGCCACCGGCATACATCCTTTTTTAAAGTAAACTTTTTCAGGTGTTCTGAACCAAAGCATATTTTCTCTCCTCTCGGCAACAGTCTTAATGTTGATCAGATGTTTTACTCCTACGTTTTCGGATACGGAGTTTCCTCCCCAGGATCCACATCCAAGTGTCAGAGACGGAGCAAGTTTGAAGTTGTATAAGTCACCGATACCACCCTGAGAAGACGGTGTGTTGATCAGGATACGGCATGTCTTCATTGCTGCCGCATGTTTTGCCATTTTTTCTTTTTCTGCTGTATTGATAAACAGAGAAGAGGTATGTCCATAACCGCCGTCAGCTACCAGACGCTCTGCTTTGGCAATCGCCTCATCAAATGTTTTTGCCTTGTACATTGCAAGTACCGGAGAAAGCTTTTCATGAGCAAATTCTTCGGAGATATCTACGGACTCTACTTCACCGATCAGGATCTTTGTATTTTCCGGAACATCCACACCTGCAAGTTTTGCGATTGTATGAGCCTTCTGTCCTACAATCTTTGCATTCAGCGCGCCGTTGATGATGATTGTCTTTCTTACTTTTTCAATCTCATCCGGTTTTAAGAAGTAGCATCCGCGGTAAGCGAACTCTTTCTTTACTTCTTCATACACGCCTTCCAGAACAGTAACAGACTGCTCAGATGCGCAGATCATACCGTTGTCAAACGTTTTAGAATGAATAATGGAGTTTACAGCAAGTTTGATATCTGCAGTATCATCAATGATAGCAGGTGTATTTCCTGCACCTACTCCAAGTGCCGGCTTTCCGGATGAATAAGCTGCTTTAACCATTCCAGGACCGCCTGTAGCAAGGATAATGTCCGCATCTCTCATAACTTCGTTTGTCAGTTCCAGAGACGGAATATCGATCCATCCGATGATTCCTTCCGGAGCACCTGCTTTTACAGCGGCATCAAGAACCACTTTCGCAGCTGCAATGGTAGATGCTTTTGCACGCGGATGCGGGCTGATGATGATTGCATTTCTTGTCTTTAATGCAATCAGTGTTTTGAAGATTGCTGTAGATGTAGGGTTTGTTGTCGGAATAACCGCTGCAATCAGACCGATCGGCTCTGCGATCTTCTTGATTCCGTATGCTTTGTCTTCCTCGATCACACCGCAGGTCTTTGTATTTTTATATGCATTGTAAATGTATTCAGCTGCATAATGGTTTTTGATAATCTTATCTTCAACGACACCCATTCCGGTCTCTTCTACTGCCATCTTTGCAAGCGGAATACGCTGTTTGTTTGCTGCCATAGCTGCTTCAAAAAAGATCTTATCGACCTGCTCCTGAGTATATGTAGCGAATACTTTCTGAGCTTCCTTCATCGCTTTAATTTTTTCAACTAAAGCTTCCACGTTGTCAATAATTGCTGGTGCTTCTTTTTTCTTTGTCGCCATGCTTATTTTCCTCCTAAACTCTAAAACGTATTTTTCGTTTCACTGTGCTTAGTATACAATATCGTTAATTATTTGTCAATCAGTTTCACTGCCAAAATGCGATCTGCTGATATCTCTTATTATAGGTAATATTATACAATTTTTAAATGACAGTCCCGAATTTTTCTATAAAAAATATTGATAGATTGATTGTATATTTTTATATCTGATGGTATACTTGCACATATTCGGAGTCAGGTCTGATTTCGGCCTGATTACACCACCGAAGCTTTTTTACACATAATAAAATTTTCAGAAAGGATGATTCGACATGAATATTACGTTTCTCTTACGCCTTCTTATTATTGCTTACACTTTGATTTTTGTAATTTACATGATTCTGGACTGCATAAAACATCGAAGCGAAATGAAACGACCTCCTAAGATTATTATCATCAATCTGATCATAGGATTCTTTACAAATTTCCTGGATACTCTTGGAATCGGGAGTTTTGCCACTACCCAGGCCGGATTCAAACTTTCCAAATCCTGTCCCGATGAAGTGATGCCCGGAACTTTGAATGTCGGTGACACCGTTCCGGTTGTCTTTGAGTTTATTCTGTTTTTGGAACTTGTGGAGATTGCTCCTCTTACTTTAATCGGGCTTCTGGCCTCCGCCTCTGTAGGCGCATATATCGGAGCCGGAATTGTATCCAAATGGCCTTTAAAGACCATCCGACGCGCTCTTGGCACGGCACTGATTCTTCTTGCAGTACTTCTGGCGTGTAAACAGCTCAAGCTGGGGCCGTTCGGTGCTGTCGGAACTGCCACTGCTCTGCCTATCGGACTTTTAATTCTCGGTATGATCATCAACTTTTTCCTGGGAGCTCTTATGACAGTCGGTGTAGGACTGTATGCCCCATGTATGGCCATGTGCGGTGCGTTTGGTCTGAACATTAAAGCTGCATTTCCAATTATGATGGGATCCTGTGCATTTTTAATGCCATCCTGCGGAATCCGTTTTATCAAGGAAGGAAAATATGACCGAAATGCAGCAATATGCCTTACGGCAGGAGGTATCGCTGGTATCTGTGTTGCATACT
>CAJFMZ010000118.1 GCA_904393575.1 uncultured Sellimonas sp.
CCGAGTTCCCTACAAGAAGAATTATAAAGAAAAAATAAGCTCAGGGAAACATTTTCATAACGTTTTGTGCCTGAGCGAAGCGAAAGGAATGGATATAAAAATGAATGAACAACATCACGTGGATATGAAGTATTCGATCCCAAAACCTAAGTCCAACATCAAGAAGAAGTCGAAGATTCAGGAATTTGCCATGATGACTGCTGCTACCGCCGTCATGGCATGCGGTATTTATTTCTTCAAATTCGCCAACAACTTCGCCTTCGGCGGCATCACCGGTCTTGCCGTTCTTGTCGCAAAATCCGGTGTAATCAACAGCAGTGATTTCAACTTTATCTGCAATATCGTCCTTTTGGTTCTTGGATTTCTGATCATGGGAAAGAGCTTTGGAGCCAAAACCTTTTACTGCAGTATGCTGCTTTCTTTTCTCCTGTCCATCCTGGAGCGTACCTGTCCGATGGACGGTCCGCTGACAAATCAGCCGGTACTGGAGCTGATGTTTGCAGTTGCGGTTCCTGCATTTGGCTCTGCGGTCCTCTTTAATATGGGAGCATCCAGCGGCGGTACGGATATTGTGGCGATGATTCTGAAAAAATATACCGGCTACGACATCGGAAGTGTTCTGATGATTTCCGACGTTGCCATCGCGGTTGCCGGCGTATTTGTATTCGGTATGGAGACCGGTCTGTTCTCCATCCTTGGACTCATCCTCCGCTCACTGATTACAGACAACTTTATTGAAAGCTTTAATCTTTCCAAATGTTTCAACGTTGTCTGCAACAGTCCGGAACCGATCTGTAACTTCATCATCCGGGATCTCCACCGGGGCGCCACTGTTTATTCTGCCCAGGGCGTATTTTCCGGTCAGAAGAAATATATCGTCCTGACAGCTCTGAACCGTCCCCAGGCGGTACGGCTCCGGAACTTTATCAAAGAAACCGAGCCGGGCGCTTTCATCCTGATCTCCAATACCAGTGAGATCATCGGGCGCGGATTTCATACGGTATAAGATCAAAATCAAAACGGCATTTATAAAACCCCGGTTTCGGAAATGGATCCTCCATCTCCGGAACCGGGGTTTTCATTCGTCATCAGCTATTGATGACATCTTCGATTACTTCCATCACTTCGTGATACTTTTCCTGAGAATATGTGTCATACTTCTGCGGATTTCCGGCATCGGAGAGTTCCTCCTTCATAGTGGAAATCCCTTCTGAAAAGACGCGGTCCACAACCGGATCCAGCTCTTCCAGCTTCAGTCTCAGAGCATCTTTGCTTCCCTCTCCCTGCTCTTCAAGCCAAGCCTGAAGTTTCGTCCGGAAATCGTCTTTCTGGGTACTGTCATACTGCTCGGAAAAATTCAGCAGACCGAATGCCGCCTGGAGCCGTTTCAGACTTGCTCCTGCCGTTCCTTCTTCGTACTGGGAAAGAGCCTGTGTCATTTCCTCAAAGGTCTGATCATTCACATCCGCGCTTTGCTCTGACTCCTTTTCGGAATTCTCTGACGGCTCCGGATCTTCCGTCTCCTGTGTGTTCTGAGTGTTGTCCGTTTGATCCTTGCCGACCTGCTGCTCCTGCTCTCCGGCAGTCTGTTCCTGCTTCTGCTCTTTCTGCGTGTCTGCGGGCGTCCTGGATCCGCAGGCGCTCACCCCGATCATGAGGATTCCAATGCCAAGTGCCAGGAAACGTTTCATTCTTTTTTTCATACGCCTCTCCCCTTCCTGTAATCTTCCTGTGCTTCTACCCACAGTATACCCGTTTCCCGGCCGTTTCACAAGAAGGCTTCGCCAGTTTATCCCTGTTCTTTTTCCGCCATCAGATACAGATAGGCATCCTCCAGTGTCACTTTCGTCTGCTCGCACAAAACCTCCGGCCTGGTGCTGCTTAGAATCTTGACCGTCATGCCTTCTTCTGTGTACTGCTTGGAAGCGGTCCGGTACCGCCTTTCCAGTTCCCGCGCCTGCATCTCATCTTTCACATGGGCGGTCCAGATCTTCCCTTTTGCATGGGAGAGAAGGTCCTGCACGGTCCCGGTATAAAGAAACGTTCCTTTCCGCATCACCGCCAGCCGGCTGCAGGTGGCCGCAATGTCCTCCACCACATGAGTGGAAAATAAAATGGTCCGCCCCTCCGAGAAATCCACTAGAAGATTCCGGATTCGTACCCGTTCCTCCGGATCCAGTCCTGTTGTCGGCTCATCCACAATCAGAAATTCCGGTTCGTTCAATAGAGCCTGAATGAGTCCGACTCTTCGCTTCATTCCTCCGGAAAGCTGACGCATCTTCTTTTTCCGGTGCTTCATAAGTCCCGTCTTTTCCAGATAATAGCGGATACGCTTTTTGCATTCTGCCTTTGGAAGACCGGAAAGCTCCCCTAAATATTCCAGACAGTCCTGCACGGAAAGTCCCGGATAGAGATTGAGTTCCTGTGGCAGATACCCGATTTTCCGTCTGATGGCTTCATCCTTTCCAGACCCGTACCGGATTCCGTCCAGATACACTTCGCCCTCAGACGGAGTCAGAACCGTTGTCAGCACCCGCATCAGTGTTGTCTTGCCGGCGCCGTTTTCCCCAAGCAGTCCATAGACGCCGTGGGGAATTTCCAGGCTGACATGATCCACCGCCCGGACCTGATTTTTAAAAGTTACCGTCACATCTTTTATTTTTACACTCATTTTGACACCCTCTTTTCTATGATCGAAATCAATATCAGAAATACAATGGCCAGCAGAATCTGGATCAGTGTTCCATACACCCATTCATTCCATTTGGCTCCCATGGAATCGCAGAAGGAATAGGCAAACAGATTGTACCGTCCAAACAGTTTCTCTCCGGTTGTGGAATTGGTCGTAATCCAGAGAAGCACCGATGCTCCGATCCCCGCCCACTGGTTCTTTGCCAGATTGGAAACAACAATGGAGATCAGACTCCAGAACAAAACAGTTCCCGCAAGAGCCGCCGCATAGCCGCCGTACTCGGAAGCGAAAGTTCGCTCTGTCATCCGGTAAGGTTTCTGCCAGTAAAAGGCAAAGTATGCTGCAAGTGCAATCCCATAGAGATACGCTGCCTGAAGGATCCATCTCCGGTAAATCATGCGGATCCGGTTCTTCTCTGGTTTCAGGCAGATGATTTCCCAACGCTGTCCGTGTCGGTCCATCACGCTGGTCTCTGCGCAGAAGATAGATGCCAGAACGGCCACTCCCGGCAGTAACGCGGGACCGATCTCCGAAGTCAGCATGACCCCCCGGAACAGGGCAAACAAAAATAGAAACAGGACGGAGTACGCCAGTTTATAGGGTGCCATACAGATGTTCCATTCCTTTTTCAATACACTCTCCTCCTTTTCCAGATGGCCGCTGCCCCAAATAGAAAGACTGCCGAGGCCACAAGCAAAAAAATCTGGTTCCATATGGTCATCGGCGGAGGCGCCGTATCCAGAAATCCGCCCGGAAACCGCACCAGAATGGCGAGAGGTCTTCCATAGTATCCGAATTCACCGTCCGGTCCGATGCTTCCCATATTGGAATAAAACAGATACAGAAACAGAAGCGGCACTCCCGGAAGCGGATTTTTGAAGATCAGCGCGATGATCACATACACACTCGTAATCATCAGAAGATTCGGCAGCATATAGCAGACAGCCGGGATCAGAAATTCGATCAGTGATACCGGCAGATCATTGCGGATCCCTGCCGCAAGACTGATAAAGAAAAACACAATCACAAGAATCATCCAGACGATTCCCACTGAGAGAAATCCGCCTGCCGCTTTTCCAAAGATATAAGCTCCTGCTGTTATCGGCTTCGTGTGCAGCAGTTCGTACGTGTCTCTTCTCGTATCCCTGATAAAGAGAAACGCCAGCAGAACCGCACTGAAAAAAGCAAGATACACTCCACCGAAATCCGCAAATTTTCTCCCGAAGTACCAGGAATAACTGTGGGCCGACAGTTTTGCTTTCAGTGAAGCGTTGATTTCCTCTACCGTTCCCAGGTGATACTCATACTTCATATAATAATAGTGCAGACTGTACCCTTCCGGATACCCGTAGAGTTCCCCGATGGCATCGGAGATTTCATCGACACTCTTTCCCGAAGAACAGATCTCATCCAATGTCCTTTGCACCTCTTTTTTATCTGCACTGCCGTCCTTGACGATCATGCTGAGCAGCTTGTTCTTTGCAAGGTCCATTCGCTCTTCCTCCGTGGATTTGACATATCCGTTCATAATATCCGCGTCATCAATATTCTCCGGCTTTGCCGCCTTCACTTCCTGCTCCGTGCGGAAATATTTCACTTCCAGATATGGAGACAGTATCTGAAACAACCCAAAAATCACAACTACAATCCCGACCCAGAATAACGGATTCTTCAGGTAGTTTTTGACTTCCCGTTTCATTACTGCTTTCATGTTCATCCCCTCTTTCTTTTTTTGATAGTTCTATCCTATCAGGAGATTCACAATGAAAAGACAACAGAAAAAAGGCAAAAAAATATCCTGCTGCATTTTCTGCAGCAGGAATCTCACTTTCCCTCCGGATGCGAACGGAAATATGCCCGCACACATGCCCCGTCTCTTTGGTTTTCCACTTCCAGGTATCCTCCGTGTTTCTTACAGCACACTTCACTGATATACATTCCAAGTCCGAAATGTTTCAGATCATCTCTTGGATTAGCCGAGGTAAATGCCTGTTTTGCTTCTTCTTCGCTGATGGCAAATCCCGTTCCGTCATCTTTGATTTCCAACATCAGCCGATCCGTCTCCTGACATACAACCGCCGATACCTTTGACTTTGCATAGCGCAGCGCGTTGGTGATGAGGTTTTCTGCCACTTCCAGAATCAGATCCGGATCCAGTGCAAGCTTCTCTCCCTCTCCTCCCGTGAAGATATCAAACTGCTTTCCGGAAGCTTCCGCCAGCATCTTTCCGGTCTTTTCGATCTGTTCTGCAATCTCGTCAGCTGTCGTATCCCTGCAGGAAAGGGGCTCCTTCTCCAATGCAGAGAAAGCCCGCATCCGGTCCAGAAACCGCTCCAGCCGTTCCACCTGTCCCATACTTTCTTTCAGCATGTCCAGGAGCCCTTCCCGGTCCAGCTTTTCCTCCGGAAGAAACTCCATCATCATTTCCTGATACCCTTTTAGCACAGTCAGGGGCGTCCTCAGATCGTGCGCAATGGCAGAGCGCAGTACCTGCTCATCTTCTACCATCCTCCACATCTTCTGGTTGTTCTGCGCCAGTTCCGCTTTCATGTGATCAAACTCCCGGCAGAGCACGCCCAGCTCGTCCTTACTCTGATATCCGATCTCAAAATCCAGGTCATTGTCCGCAATCTTCTTTGTTGCCAGATTCAGCTCCAGAAGAGGCCTTCGGATCTTATTCCGGTAAAACAAAAAGGTGGATACGACAATCCCTGCCGCACACAGGACAAGAATTCCGTAGGTATCCAGAAAGTCGCACAGTTCAGAACGCCTTGCGTCCGTCCGGCTCATCTCCTCGCTGCTCACCCGCGGAATGGTTACATCAAAAGCATTGGGATTCCGGTTCTGCATTTCTTCGATATACCGATCCTGGTCCACATATTTCCACCAGATCTGCTCCTGGGCACGTTCCGCTTCCATGCTGACCACTGCCCCCAGAATAAATCCAATGACAATTCCTGCCAGCATGTAGACGATAATACTTTTTCTCAGGGAAAGATTTCTTATTTTTTCCATCGATATCCCACTCCCCATACCGTTTCAATCGGGTCTTCCTTTGTATGCTGCCCGATTTTCCCACGGATTCTCCGTACCAGTTCCGTGATGCCCCGGCTGTCGCCCTGACCGTCATAACCGCAGACATGTTCATAAATCCGCTCTTTGTCAAACACCTGCCCCGGATGCATGGACAGAAATTCCAGAATGGCAAACTCCGTCTTCGTCAGATCCAGCATCTGTCCGTCAAAGGAGGCTGTCTTTGCTGTATAGTCCACCATCATTCCGTTTTCAAAGCGATACTGCGTCTTCTGACGCTGCCGTTCCTCCCTCCGCAGATGAGCCAGTACTCTCGCTTCCAGTTCCTTCAGGCTGAAGGGCTTTCCAATATAATCGTCTCCGCCCATCATCAACCCGTTCACACGGTCCTGCTCTTCGACCCGCGCGGTCAGAAATAAAATCGGACAGGATACCTGGTCCCGGATTCTCCGGCACACTTCCAGGCCATCCATCCCCGGCATATTGATATCCAGAAGAATGAGATCCGGTCCCTCTCCGGACTTCTTCACCGCATCGACTCCATTGAGGGCAGTCAGCATCTCGTACCCCTTCAGCCGGAAATACCGGCACAGCATCTCTACCAGATCCCGGTCATCATCCACCAGGAGAATTTTATAGCTCATCCAACGAATACCATCCTTTCTTTATGCTAAAACATTGCCGAGATGATCGTTCATCTGTTAAACCAGCAGTTTCTGAAACTCTTCAGTCGATATTCCATATTCAGATGCTGCCTGCTCCAAATTCAAAAAACCTTTTTGATATAACTCTATCACAGTATCTTTCCTTCCCTGGTCATGTGCCGCATCTTTTTCAGCCCTGGCTTTCTCAAGCTGCTTTTGACTTTCCGAAAAACGCTCCTGCATATCAGCCAGATTATCCTGAGCTACATCCAGTTTCCCCTGCGTCTCATCCAGCTTCCCCTGCGTCTCATCCAGCTTCCCCTGCGTCTCATCCAGCTTCCCCTGCGTCTCATCCAGCTTCCCCTGCGTCTCATCCAGTTTCCCCTGAACCTCGTCCAGTTTTTCCTGCGTATTTGTCAATCGCTGAAATGCACGTTCAGCCTGTCTTTGCAGAGACAGCTGATCGCGAAGTGCACGTTCTCTTGCCTCATATGCGCGGCGCTTTTCTTGATCCTGGCTCATTTCCATCAGATCTTCATAGGCTTCTTCCAAATAGGTATTTCCCTTTGCCATCTCTTTTAAATCCTCCTTTTTACCGCCGCGGAAGAATTTCATCCATGCGATGATGCCGTCTGGATGGTGATACTCCTCTGGAATCTTGGGAAGTTCCAGAATCTGAAGTTCCAGCTTATCACTGTACAGTTCTCCGGTCGCTTTATCATAAACCTGTGCCTTACGGTAGCAGATATCATCCTTCTTATAGTAGGTGAAATTCAAAACACTGACATGTACA
>CAJFMZ010000119.1 GCA_904393575.1 uncultured Sellimonas sp.
GGAAAGTGAGGTATGGTTATGAATTATTCAGAAAACCCGAATAAACAATATCACATTCAGGTAGGAAAAGGAGACGTAGGACGTTATGTAATCCTGCCAGGCGATCCGAAGCGGTGCGCCAGGATCGCCAAATATTTTGATGACCCGGTCCTGATGGCGGACAACCGGGAATATATCACATACACCGGATATCTGGACGGCGTGAAGGTCAGTGTCACATCCACCGGAATCGGAGGTCCTTCCGCATCGATTGCCATGGAAGAACTGGTTATGTCCGGAGCGGATACCTTTATCCGGATCGGAACATGCGGAGGAATGCAGCTGGATGTCAAAAGCGGCGATGTGGTGATCGCAAACGGAGCCATCCGGATGGAAGGCACCAGCAGAGAATATGCACCGATCGAATTTCCGGCGGTAGCGGATATCCGTATTACAAACGCACTGATGGAAGCAGCAGAAGAGCTGGGAACGCCATATCATGTAGGGGTTGTGCAGTGTAAAGATTCCTTCTACGGACAGCATTCTCCGGAGCGGATGCCGGTGAGCTATGAGCTTCTGAACAAGTGGGAGGCGTGGAAACGGCTTGGATGTCTGGCTTCTGAGATGGAGTCTGCGGCCCTTTTCGTAGTGGCGAGCCATTTACGAGTGCGGGCAGGATCCTGTTTCCTCGTAGTGGCAAACCAGGAGCGGGAAAAAGAAGGACTGGAAAACCCGGTCGTACACGATACGGACATGGCGGTCCGGGTAGCAGTCCAAGCCCTTCGGAAGATGATCGCGGCCGATCAAAAAGCGGGAAAGTAAAGGAGGAAACACGATGGATGAGAAACAGATTCAGAAGCTGATCGAGACAGCAACGGCTCAGCTGGCCTATTCCTACACGCCGTATTCTCATTTTAAAGTGGGGGCGGCTCTGCTTGGGAAGAACGGAGAGATTTATACAGGATGTAACATCGAAAATGCGGCTTACACACCGACCAACTGTGCAGAGCGGACGGCCATTTTCAAGGCGGTCAGCGAGGGAGTCCGGGAGTTTGAAGCCATCTGCATCGTAGGAGGACCGGAGGGAAAGCTTTTGGACTATACGCCGCCGTGTGGAGTGTGCAGACAGGTTATGATGGAATTCTGCGACCCGGAACAGTTCCAGATTCTTCTGGCGAAAGGAAAAGATGAGTATCGGATTTATAAATTAACAGATCTTCTGCCGCAGGGATTCGGACCGGGCAGTCTGGAAGAAGGGAAGGAAGAATAATGAAGCAGGCAAAGAGGGTTTTTGTGATTGTCATTGATTCTCTCGGAATCGGCGTCATGCCGGACGGAGAAAAATTTGGGGATATAGGTGTCAACACGCTGGGACATATCTCGGAATCCGTGGAACAGTTCCACATTCCGACACTGCAAAAACTGGGGATGGCAAATCTGACGAAGCTTGCCCAGGTGCCGGCGTCAGAGCATCCGCTCGGATACCAGGCGGCTCTACGGGAGCGGAGCAATGGAAAAGATACGATGACCGGACACTGGGAGATCATGGGAGTGGAGACGAAAAAGCCATTCAAAACGTTTACAGAACATGGATTTCCAAAGGAGCTCATTGACGAACTGGAAAAGCGGACCGGACATAAAGTGATCGGAAACAAGAGCGCAAGCGGAACGGAGATCATCGAGGAACTGGGAGAGGAAGAAATCGCAACCGGACATATGATTGTGTATACATCGGCGGATTCCGTACTTCAGATTTGCGGAAATGAAGAGACCTTTGATTTAAAGGAGCTGTACCGGTGCTGCGAGATCGCAAGAGAGCTGACCATGAAAGAAGAGTGGAAGGTCGGAAGAGTCATTGCAAGACCGTATGTAGGAAAGAAGAAAGGGGAATTCGAACGGACAAGCAACCGGCACGATTATGCATTGAAGCCGCCGGTGAAGACCGCCCTGAATGTGCTGCAGGACCATGGCCTCGATGTGATTTCCGTTGGAAAAATCAAGGATATTTTTGATGGAGAAGGGATCACGGAAGCATACAAATCCAAATCTTCCGTTCACGGGATGGAGCAGACCATCGAGCTTGCAGACAAAGACTTCCACGGTCTTTGCTTTGTCAATCTGGTAGATTTTGACGCAAAGTGGGGACATAGAAGAGATCCGGAAGGCTATGCAAAAGAACTGGAGATGTTTGATGAAAAATTAGCAGTGTTATTGGAAAAGCTAAAAGAGGACGATCTGCTGATCATCACGGCAGACCATGGAAATGACCCGACATACACGGGAACTGATCATACAAGAGAGAAAGTACCGTTCCTTGCGTATTCCAGATCCATGGAAGGAAACGGAATGCTGCCGGAACAGGGCACCTTTGCGGTGATCGGTGCCACGGTTGTAGACAATTTCGGGCTTTCCATGCCGGCGGATACCATCGGAACATCCCTGCTTTCCCGGTTAAAATAAGAGCATTCTACGATAAGGAGGAAAGAAGACATGAAAAGAATGAAAACGCTTGCCGCCCTGTTTTTGGTTGTCTGCATGGCAGTTTCCGTGATTGGATGCGGACCTTCCAAATCCAGCCAGGGTTCTGGCAATTCGGACTATCGGGTAGCCATGATCACAGACAGCGGCGACATCACGGACCAGTCCTTTAACCAGACTACCTACGAAGCATGTCTTGAATACTGTACGGAAAACAATATCGACTTCACTTACAAAAAGCCGGACGGAGACACGGATTATGCCCGGATTGCCATGATCGATGTGGCGGTAGCAGAAGGCTACAATATCATCGTAATGCCAGGGTATATTTTTGCGCCGGCCCTGGTGGAGGTTACCTATAAATATCCGGATGTGAAGTTTATCGCTTTGGATATGACGGCAGGAGACATTATTGCCGCGGCGGTCGGCAATCAGTACTATGAGAATCCGGATGCGTATGAGGCGTCCGATTACTACAATACCAAGAATACCTACTGTGCGGTATACCAAGAAGAAATTCCAGGTTACATGGCAGGATACGCGGCGGTGAAGCTTGGATACCGGAAACTTGGATTTCTCGGAGGACAGGCGGTTCCGGCAGTTATGAGATACGGATTCGGCTATGTGCAGGGAATCAACGAGGCGGCCAGGGAGCTCGGCGTTGTGGATCAGATTGAAGTTGAGTACGCCTACGGCGGACAGTTTTATGGCTCCACGGAGGTTACAGCGGCCATGGATACCTGGTACAGCCAGGGAACGGAAATCGTCTTTGCCTGCGGCGGCGGAATCTTTACATCCGCGGCAGAGGCTGCGTCCAAAGTGGGCGGCAAGATGATCGGCGTGGACAGCGATCAGTCTCCGATTATCGACGCCTACGGAGAAGGCATGACTGTGACATCGGCGATGAAAGGTCTGGGGGCGACGGTAAAAGCGATGCTGGATTCTATCATTGTGACAGACACCTGGGAAGAACACGTGGGCAAGATTGAAAATCTGGGACTGGTATCGGGAACGGATATGGAAGTGAATTATGTAGGACTTCCGGAAGATACGACACAGTGGAACGAACACTTTACTGTAGATGATTATCATGAACTGGTTCGGAAGATCTATGACGGAGAAATCACCATCGACAACTCTACCGACAAGATGCCGGAGGTTGCTGTCAAGGTGAACGAAAGACAAGGATCGATCATGTAAAATACCGGAAGGAGGAAGAAAAATGGGAGAATATGCAGTGGAAATGCTTCACATTACCAAGAGATTCCCTGGAATTGTGGCAAATGACGACATTACGCTTCAGTTAAAAAAAGGCGAAATCCATGCGCTCCTTGGAGAAAACGGAGCGGGAAAATCCACGTTGATGAGTGTACTGTTCGGCCTGTATCAGGCGGAAGAAGGGGAAATCCGCAAGGACGGAAAAAAAGTGGAAATCAAAAACCCGAACGATGCCAATGCACTGGGAATCGGAATGGTACATCAGCACTTCAAACTGGTAGAATGCTTTTCTGTGCTGGACAATATCATTCTCGGCGCGGAGCCGGTGCAGGGTGGATTCCTGAAAAAAGATGAAGCAAGGAAAAAAGTCATGGAACTGTCAAACCGGTATCACCTGCAGATTGATCCGGACGCCAAGGTGGAGAATATCACAGTCGGAATGCAGCAGAGAACAGAAATTTTAAAAATGCTGTACCGGGATAATGAGATTCTCATCTTCGACGAGCCGACGGCAGTGCTGACTGTCCAGGAGATCGAGGAGCTGATGCAGATCATGAAAGGACTGGCGAAGGAAGGAAAGAGCATCCTTTTCATTTCCCACAAGCTCAATGAGATCATGGAAGTATCGGACCGGTGCACTGTATTAAGAAAAGGAAAATATGTGGGAACTGTGGAGACCAAAGATACCACGCCGGAAAAACTCTCCGCCATGATGGTAGGAAGAAATGTCTCCTTTCAAGTAGAGAAAAAACCATCCAGTCCTGGCGATGTGGTGCTGGATGTGAAAAAGATGACTGTTGCAGGGCAGAATAAAAAGGATGCGGTGCAGGATGTCAGCTTCCAGGTACGCAAAGGCGAGATCGTCTGCATCACCGGAATTGATGGAAACGGGCAGACTGAGCTGGTGTACGGACTTTCCGGCCTGGAGCCGTTAAAGAGCGGAAGCATCCATATGAACGGAAAAGAGATTACCAAAGCATCTGTCAGGGAACGTTCCACCTCCGGAATGAGTCACATTCCGGAAGACAGACACAAACACGGATTGATTCTGGACTACTCTCTGGAGGACAACCTGATACTGCAGCGCTACTTTGAACCGCAGTTTACAAGCAGGGCCGGACTGCTGAAGCGAAAAGAAATCCGGGAATATTCGGACCGGCTGATTCAAGAATACGATATCCGTTCCGGACAGGGATCCTCCACGATAGTGCGTTCCATGTCGGGAGGAAACCAGCAGAAGGCCATCATTGCACGCGAAATCGACAAGGATCCGGATCTGCTGATCGCGGTACAGCCGACACGGGGAGTCGATATCGGAGCGATTGAATTTATTCATAAACAGTTGATTGAGCAGCGGGATGCCGGAAAGGCTGTCCTCCTGGTCAGCCTGGAACTGGATGAAGTGATGGATGTGCCGGACCGGATTTTAGTCATGTACGAAGGAAGAATCGTCGGAGAATTCAAACCAGATGAGGTGACCGTCGAAGAACTGGGACTTTATATGACCGGCGCCAAGAAACAGGAGGTGTAGCATATGAATACGAAAAAAGAAAAGAAACGGTTCCTGGAGATCGGCGGCGTACAGACGGTCATAGCGTCTCTGATCTGTATCATCCTTGGACTTCTGGTAGGTTACATTGTGCTGCTGTGCATCAACCCGGCCGGAGCCTGGGATGCGATGACATCGATTTTGAAGAACTTCCTGTATTTCCCAAGACCGGAAGTCGCACTGGAATATTTCGGAAGCACCCTGGCCAAGACAGCGCCGCTTCTGATGTGTACCCTGTCCATCCTCTTTGCCTACAAGGTAGGGCTTTTTAACATCGGAGCTTCCGGACAGTATGCAGTGGGAGCAGGGCTCGCCCTGTACCTGGCGCTTGCCTATCAGATGCCTTGGTATGTCTGCATGATCGCGGCCATGATCGGTGGCGGCATTCTGGGCGGAATTGCCGGAGTCTTAAAGGCATACTTAAATGTAAATGAGGTTATTGCAGGCATCATGCTCAACTGGATCAGCCTTTACAGCGTCAATATGCTTCTGACGAACGTCAAAGAATCCAGTACCACCTATACGATGGCGCTCAAGACAAACAGTCCGGACGCCCTGATTCCAGGTCTTGGACTGGACAAACTGTTTTCGGACAACCGGTATGTGACCATTGCCATTCCCCTTGCAGTCATTATTGCAGTGCTTGTGTGGATCGTGATGAGCAAAACAAAACTTGGATATGAACTGAAAGCAACCGGATTGAACAAAAATGCCGCAAAATACGCAGGCATGAAAGAAAAGAGAAACATGATCCTGACCATGGTGATCGCAGGATGCCTTGCAGGACTCGGAGCCGCCTTCCTTTACCTGAGCGGAATCGAGCAGTGGTCCTGCGCACAGACGGCTGTGCCGGCCATGGGATTCAATGGAATCGCGGCCGCATTCCTGGGGGGACTAAACCCGATCGGAAGCATCTTCTCCGCATTTTTCATCCAGCACATTACAAGCGGCGGCTCCTATGTGGACAAAATGGTATACTGCGCACAGATCTCGGATCTGATCTCCGCGATTATCATTTATTTCTGCGGTTTTGTACTATTCTTTAAATACTGCATGAACAGAAAAGCAAAGAAATAGGGAAGGAGGAAGAACATATGGCACTCTTATTACAATATACATTGATCTATGCATCGGTTCTGATGCTGGTGGCCCTTGGCGGATGCTTTTCTGAACGAAGCGGTGTCATCAATCTGGGACTGGAAGGAACGATGGTCATCGGAGCTCTCGGCGGAGCCCTGGTGATGAAATACATGGCAGATCTTCCGGCAGCGCTGATGATCCTGGCAGTTGTCCTTGGAAGCGTGATCTTCGGCATGGTATATTCCCTGTTGCTGGCAGTATCGGCCATCAACTTCAAGGCAGACCAGACCCTGGTCGGAACGGCGATGAACCTGCTTGGAACAGCGGCGGCTACGGTGATTGTCAAAGCAATCAACATGGGGGAAAACGTCAACAATGTTTCCTCCTCCATTCAGTATATTCAGCAGAGAAAAGCATTCTCGGCATTTAAAATCGGAAACTTTGAAGTAAGCTGGTTTATGATTCTGGCTGTGATTCTTCTCATTATCGCCCATGTGGTTCTTTATAAGACCCGGTTTGGACTGAGACTGCGGGCATGCGGAGAGCATCCGCAGGCGGCGGATTCGGTCGGAATCAACGTATACAAAATGCGTTATGCGGGCGTTTTGATCTCCGGCTTCTTCGGAGGGCTGGGAGGAATCGTCTACATTACAGCAGGCGTCAGCGAATGGAAATTTGAAAACGGTGTGGCAGGATTTGGATTCCTTGCCCTTGCGGTTATGATCTTCGGACAGTGGAGGCCGGTCAGCATTGGTCTGGCGGCGCTGCTCTTCGGGCTGTTCCGTGCGCTTTCCAACGTATACACGGGATTCGACGCTCTGGTGGCTCTAAAGCTTCCCAGTACTGGAAGCACTCCAGATCCCAAGCGCCGTTTACAACATGCTTCCGTACATCATTTCCCTTGTAGTACTGGCACTGTTCTCCAGGAACTCCAGGGCACCAAAAGCGGAAGGCATCCCTTACGATAAGGGACAACGTTAATAGAAAGGAAAGCAAGGAGAGAAGAACATGGAACGATTTGCGATCAGAGGGCAGATCTGCTATAGTGAAAATCAAAAGAGCATCCGCACAATGGAACATGGGTATGTCGTGTGCGAAGACGGAAAAAGCATCGGAGTATTTGAAACACTTCCGAAAGAATGGAGCGGGATTCCCTGTCACGATTACGGCGACCGGCTGATCATTCCGGGCCTTGTCGATCTGCATGTCCATGCACCCCAGTACCCCTTCCGGGGACTGGGGATGGATCAGGAACTGATCGACTGGCTGAATACCCATACCTTTCCGGAAGAGGAAAAGTATCAGGATCTGGACTATGCAAAACAGGCCTATACCATTTTTATCGATGATCTGCTTCACAGCGCGACAACGAGAGCCTGCGTCTTTGGGACCTGCCATAAAGATGCCACACTCTGGCTCATGGAACAGATGGAGAAGGCAGGCCTTGCAGGGTACGTAGGAAAGGTCAATATGGACCGGAACAGCCCGGAAGGCCTGTGCGAGGAAAGCGCCCAAGCATCCGCGGAAGCGACAGAGAGCTGGAGCCAAGATTCATCCCCACCTGCTCCGATGAGCTGATGGAACAGCTCTTTGTGCTTCAGCAAACATACAGTCTTCCGGTGCAGTCTCACCTGTCCGAAAATCTAAGCGAGATCGACTGGGTAAAGGAACTGCAGCCAGAGGCGTCCTGCTACGGCGACGCCTATCGGATGTTTGGCCTCTTCGGCGGAGACTGTCCGACCATTATGGCCCACTGTGTATACAGCAGTGAGGAGGAAGTCCGGATGATGAAAGAGCAGGGCGTCTTCATCGCCCACTGCCCGGAGTCCAATGCCAATCTGGCATCCGGAATTGCACCGGCAAGAAGCTATCTCAGTCAGGGACTGAAGATGGGGCTTGGCACGGACGTGGCGGCAGGATCGTCCCTCTCCATGTTCCGGGCCATGGCTATGGCCATTCAGTGTTCCAAACTAAGGTGGCGGCTTGTAGATCAAAGTCAGGCACCACTTTCCGTGGAGGAAGTCTTCTATCTTGCCACCAAAGGCGGAGGAGAATTCTTCGGAAATGCAGGAAGCCTGGAAGCAGGGTACGAGTTCGACGCGGTGATTATTGATGACCGGAAGATCCGCCATCCACATCCGCTCTCAGCGCGGGAACGGCTGGAGCGTCTGATCTATCTGGATGGGGATGCGAAAGTGGAAGCGAAATATGTGAAAGGAAAACAGGTAATCTGACAAAGCGGGATTTTCTGTGCCGCTGCATCAAAAGAGAACGGTAGGTGAAGAGAAATGGAAAACAAGTATCTGGCAAAAATTCTCCCCTTTTTAAATGAAATTGACCCCGACCGGAGAAGGCAGTTTGAGGCTTATTTTCAGACAGCACCCATGTGGCTGATGGACACGTTCATGGTGGAAGAACTGGAGAAAGGGACAATCTTCGTACAGGAAGGCGAACCTGCGGATATGATCTTCTTTATCGGGAAAGGGCTCATCAAGGCCACCGATTACCGGATTTACGGAATCAATTATGACTTTACCGTTTTTGATAAAGTCTATGCGTTTGGCGGCATGGAAGTCATTATCAATCTGGAAAAATATCAGACAACGCTTCAGACGGTGACGAAGTGCACCGTGCTGAAAATTCCAAAAGAAGGATTTAAAAAATGGCTGGATTCGGACATCATTGCCCTCCAGCAGGAAAGCCGTCTGATGGGCGAATACCTCCTGGAACAGGCAAGAGACAGCCGGATGCTGCTCTTTTTGCAGGGGGCGGACCGGGTGGCCTTCCTTCTGATGAAACGGTACCGGAAATATGCCCAGGACGGCGTTCTGCGGATGAAGGGCGACCGCCAGGAACTGTCAGATTTTACCGGGCTTTGTGTCAAGACCATCAGTCGTTCCATCAAGAAATTCAAAGAAAACGGAATGGTCAGCACACAGGGAAGTTATATCATGATTAACTACGAACAGTACCGCCGGATGGAAGAGATGATCTCCGGAATCCTGGCGGAAGATTTATAGAAGGAGTGGATAAAAATGGAAAAGAAATTACAGACCTGCCTTGCAAGTATCCGGGAAAAGACCGATTTCAAACCGGAAGTGGCATTGATCCTCGGAAGTGGGCTGGGCGATTATGCAGACGGAATCCAGATCGAAGCCACCGTGGACTATTCCGAAATTGAAGGATTTCCCGTATCCACAGTAGCAGGACATAAAGGACGTTTCGTGTTTGGATATGTCGGAGACGTGCCGGTTGTCATTATGCAGGGCCGGGTTCACTATTATGAAGGATATCCGATGTTCGATGTGGTTCTGCCGACCCGCCTGATGGGCCTTCTGGGGGCGAAAAAGCTGATTCTCACCAATGCGGCAGGGGGCATCAACGAAGCCTTCCGGCCGGGCGACTTTATGATGTTGACCGACCACATTGCCACAGGGGTACCAAGTCCGCTGATTGGACCGAACCTGGACGAACTGGGACCGCGGTTCCCGGACATGAGCGAAGTGTACAGCCACAGAATCCAGGATGTGATCCGAAACGCAGCATCCGAGTGCGGAATTGAGTTGAAAGAAGGAGTCTATGTCCAGCTGACCGGACCAAATTATGAGACGCCGGCGGAAGTACGGATGTGCAAAATCTGGGGCGGAGACGCAGTCGGCATGAGCACGGCCTGTGAGGCAATGGCCGCACGGCACATGGGCATGGAGATTGGAGGAATCTCCTGCATCACCAACCTGGCCGCCGGGATCAGTAAGGAAAAACTGGACCACAAAGAAGTGCAGGAGACTGCGGACCGGGTTTCCAAAGACTTCAAGAGACTGGTGACAAAGATCATTGAAACAATATAAACTTTCCGGGAGACGAAAGAAAGGCGTAATGATATGGATATCAAAACAATTCCCAAACTGGAACTGCACTGTCATCTGGACGGATCTCTCACGAAATCCATGATGGAACGGCATCTTGGAAGAACAATCTCTCAGGAGGAGCTGACGGTATCAGAAGACTGCACAAGCCTGACAGAGTATCTGGAAAAGTTTGATCTGCCGGTACAGTGTCTGCAGGACGAGAAGGGACTGGAAGACGGTGCGTATACCTTTGTAGAAGAGATCGCAAAGGAACAGGTAGAATATATAGAAGTCCGGTTTGCCCCGATGCTTTCGGTTCATGAAAACCTAAGTTGTGAAAAGGTCATAGAAGCCGTGCGGAAGGGAATGGAGCGGGCAAAAGCAGACTTTCAGGTACAGTATGGCATCATTGTATGCGCTATGAGAAACCATAGCCCGGAGCAGAACCTGGCCATGTTGAAATGTGCAAGAGAATTTCTGGGACACG
>CAJFMZ010000120.1 GCA_904393575.1 uncultured Sellimonas sp.
CGGTACAATCATATTGTTCTCCAGAGTGTTGTCCGAACCTGTTCCTTTTGCCTGAGAGTTTCTTGCATGCCCCTTCGGCTCCGGCTATCATTCCCGCGCTGCACATTGCGCCATAGTGGTATCTCACAGGTTCATCATTCAACTTTAAAATTATTATAAAATTCACACACTCCAGAGTCAAGTGTTAAAAAATAAACTTATCAGTTAATCTTTTGACAGATATTTTATAGACAATTTCTTCTTGTCTATCGTTTTTCTCTATGTCCTTTCTCTTTTAGCCAAGTGCCAGACACCAAAGCGGAAGCGTCAGAAGCGACAGCAGGGTGCTGAGGAAAATCATGCCCGTCGCGTAACGCTCATCTCCATGATACTTGGACGACAGAAGTGCCGTAGTAACAGGCGCCGGCATTCCGGCCATGATAACGGTAATCCCCCGCAGTACCGGATCCACCGGAAGAGGCGCTGTCACAGCAAAAACCACTGCCGGAATCAATACGAGCCGGACTGCTGTATAAAAGACCATGGTGCCATCGATCAGTCCTCTCGGATCCATCTCCGCAAGCATCATTCCGATCAGCATCATGCTCATCGGCGTATTGGCGCTGCTCAATCCCTCCACGGCCTGGGTGAAAAAGTCCGGCCAGGAAATCGGGAGAAACATGACGATCAGTCCCAGATAAATTGAAACAATGCAAGGATGGGTAACGACCTTTTTCAGCACGCTCTTTTTCTGCCCCGGCAAGAAGCAGGAGACGCCCACCGACCACATCACGATCCGGACCGGGAGCATGAAGACGGACGCATACAAAAGTCCGGACGTCCCATAGATACTTTCAATCACCGGATTCCCAAGAAAGCCTCCGTTGGATACGATCGTTCCATACCGCAGCGGCTTCCGCTTTTCCTCATCTGTTTTCCTGTACAGTAAAAATGCGGATGCTACCGATATCACATTATACAGTACAGACAACAGTACCGTAATGACAACCGGCTTCCAGACATCGTGATGAGGCTGCACAAGAAACGCATGAAAAATATTAAACGGCAGCAGCACATACAGGCACAGATCCACCATATTCAGTCTCCCTGTAGTGCCGACAATTCCTTTTTTCCTTACGATAAACCCAACGATCACAAAGAAAAACATCATTCCCTGCATCGTCAGCATATTTTCAAATACCATCTGTCCGCTCCTACAGTCCGATCCGGTCGGCAATGCCCCGCATTGCTTCCAGCGCAATGTCAATAAATTCGTCAAAATCCATTCCCGTAAATTCGATTGCTTCCATATAGTCCCGGTTGGCTCCTGCTGCAAACCGGTGCTCCCGGAACCGTTTCAGCACAGATTTGTGTTTGACACTGGCAATCTTTTTGTCCGGATAAATCTGAGCGATGGCTTTCAGAAATCCACTCATCGGATCTGATGCCAGCACCGCATACTGAAGTTTTGTTTTTGCTTTCACACCGCTTTCCGGGTTGTGGGCGCAGATGGCGTCAAACAATACCGGATCGTCAATTCCTTCCTTCTTCAGAATTTCCACCGATGTCGGTCCGTGGGTCTCCGGGTGCTCCTTCCACTCACAGTGTTCCTCATCCAGATCATGAAGGAGCCCCACCACGCCCCAGTATTCTACTTCTTCAGGAGCAAGCTTTTCCGCGACTCCCCGCATGATCGCCTCCACCGCATAGGAATGCTCCAGATAGCGTTCTCCTTCCATGTATTTATGTAAAATCTCGTATGCCTGATCACGTGTAATCGCCATTGTTCTTTCCTCCTGAATCTATATTTTGAATTTCTTTACTGTGCCAGTGTTCCCATCGGATCCCACGGATTCAGATGAACCGGTTCCCCGGCAGCCTCCTCAAGCTGTTCTTTTGTCAAGTACTTTTTATTGATCACTGCCTGGTACACATACCGGTCAAACCAGTCCGCACTCATCAGATAGTATCCTTTGTCCCCGTGCTCGTCACTCCAGCTGTTCTGGATTTTCCATTTCCGTGCATTACCTTCCTCGTCCAGATCTACACCGGTAATTACCATCGCATGGTTCATTGCACTCTCCCGATAATCCAGTCCGGCACCTTTTGCCATGTCAAACTGCATACCGTAGGTACCTTCAAAATCATAGCACTCCGTGCACCAAAGTCCCATATCTCTCTCACCGTATTTTCCCACGTCACTTCCAAACCATACGACCTCTCCATCTGACAGCTGACGGATGATCAGGCTTTTCAGCGTATCCATCGGCAGGTTGTAATAACGCACCGGAGCACCTTCCGCTACATTGCCAAGGTAATCTACCGTATAGCTTTTTCCAAAAGGTTTGTCTTCGGTTGGTGAATTGATGATGCTGACATAGTCTTCCCGAAGCTTCAGTCCTACATACTCCTCATAAAAGGTCTTCGGAGTCAGATTCCGTACCACATGGTACTTCTTGTCTTTATCTACATACTCAAAGTCAAAGGTCTTCGGCGGCTTTCCAAAGCACATGCACAGGAAACTGTAGATGTCTGACATCATCTCTTTCTTCTCCGCCTGGGCATCCCCGCCGTTTTGAACCGTTTCACGGAGTTTAGCCGCACACAGCCGAAGCCTGGAATTCAAAAGGGCATTCATGTCTCTCGTATTACTGCTCTGATAAGTCTCCTCCATGGCACTCTTCGGAACCACTCCGTATTTCTCTACAAGATTCACAAACATATCCCACTGTCCTCCGTCGCCGACACCTTCAGACAGGATGTGGCATACAGTACGGTCGTCTGTCGGACGGTCAGCCAGATCAATGATACTCTCCAGCATATAATTAGCTTTCTCAAACTTGTCCCAGAATGCGGTATAGTTCTGAGAAAGTTCAAATTTGTCCAGGTTACATTTCTTTGCCGTCACTTCACGAAGTACATTCAGCGCCGAAAAGATCCAGCAGCGTCCGCTTGCTTTCTGATTTGTCACTGGAAGCGTCGGTATATCAATGGAAAAAGCGTACTGAGAAGACGCCAGCCCCGCGTGGCAGAACGCCGCATCCTTTACCGAATGCTTGTAAAGCGCATTCGTCATCGCACGGCAGAGCACACTGCCCGCATACTTCTCCTCAAATCCGGAGATATCATCTGTTGTTAATCCTTGAAACTGATTCATTTTTCATCATCCTTTCCCTTTTCTTTTGTCTCTGCCCTATAGTATAGCACGGATTTGAAGCTCTTCAAATACCCTTAGTTCAAAAACGCCCTGCGGGATTTTCCCGCAGGGCGCTTATGCTTTTTCTGAGTAAACTATTCTACAGATCGTTCTTATTCTTCTGTTTCAGTCTCTTCGCTTTCCTCTTCAGATGCTTCTTCAGAAGCTGTGTCCACAGTCTCCTTCGCATCTTCTACCGGAATTTCTTCGGTCATCTCTGCCTCAGCGTCCGGAGTTTCTGTATTCTCATCAGTCTCTTCGGATTCAGCCTTCTCCTCTTCTTTCGCATTTTCTTTTTCTTCTGCTTCTCTGCGGAGACGTGCTTCCTCTTCTTTCTGAGCCTCGATCATGGCATCTGTATTCAGCTTGATGCTGCGGTATTTACTCATACCGGTACCAACCGGAATCAGTTTACCGATGATAACGTTCTCTTTCAGACCGATCAGCGGATCGACTTTTCCTTTGATTGCCGCTTCTGTAAGGACTTTTGTTGTCTCCTGGAAGGAAGCTGCGGAAAGGAAGGAGTTCGTAGCCAGAGCTGCCTTGGTAATACCAAGCATGATCTGTTCGCCGGTAGCCGGCTCTTTGCCTTCGGCCACGAGTTCTTTATTTTTGTCCTCGAATTCCAGTGCGTCTACCATCGTGCCCGGAAGGAACTCGGAATCTCCGTTTTCCTCAATGCGGACTTTCTTCAGCATCTGACGCACAATGACTTCGATGTGCTTATCATTGATATCAACACCCTGGAGACGGTATACTCTCTGTACTTCCTGGATCATGTAATCCTGTACGGCACGGAGTCCCTTGATTCTCAGAATGTCATGCGGATTCACGCTACCTTCTGTCAGCTCATCTCCGGCTTCCAGTACCGCTCCGTCCTGGATCTTGATTCTGGATCCGTACGGAATGAGGTATGCCTTGGATTCGCCTGTCTCATTATTGGTAACAATGATTTCCCGTTTCTTCTTTGTATCATTGATGGTTGCAGTACCTGCAAACTCAGTGATGATCGCAAGTCCCTTCGGCTTTCTGGCCTCGAAAAGCTCTTCGACACGAGGAAGACCCTGTGTGATATCGTCACCGGCAACACCGCCCGTATGGAAGGTACGCATTGTAAGCTGTGTACCAGGCTCACCGATGGACTGAGCAGCGATGATTCCGACTGCCTCGCCGACCTGTACCGGCTCTCCTGTCGCCATGTTCGCGCCGTAGCATTTTGCGCAGACACCCAGATGGGATTTACATGTGAGGATGGTACGGATCTTTACTTTCGTAATGGCGTTTCCATTCTCATCCACACCCTGGGATACGATTGCTGCCGCACGTTTCGGAGTAATCATATGGTTTGCTTTGACGATCACATTGCCTTCTTTGTCGCAGATGGTCTCGCAGGAATAACGTCCTGTGATACGCTCCTGAAGACTTTCGATCTCTTCGTTTCCGTCCGTGAATGCCTTGACATACATTCCTGGGATTTCTTCTCCCTTCTCCACGCAGTCTACTTCGCGGATAGAAAGTTCCTGAGAAACGTCTACCAGACGTCTTGTCAGGTAACCGGAATCGGCTGTACGAAGGGCTGTATCGGACAGACCTTTACGAGCTCCATGAGCGGACATGAAGTATTCCAGTACGTCCAGACCTTCACGGAAGTTGGACTTGATCGGCAGCTCGATGGTACGTCCAGTCGTATCTGCCATCAAACCACGCATTCCGGCAAGCTGTTTGATCTGCTTGTCAGAACCACGGGCTCCGGAATCCGCCATCATGAAGATGTTATTGTATTTATCCAGACCGGAAAGCAGGGCCTCTGTGAGGGCATCGTCTGTTGCCTTCCATGTCTCAACGACTTCTTTGTAACGCTCTTCCTCTGTGATAAGACCACGTTTGAAGTTTCTCGTGATCTTGTCTACCGTATCCTGAGCCTGCTGAATCATCTGTGGCTTCTGCGGCGGAACGGTCATATCGGAAATGGATACTGTCATGGCTGCTCTCGTGGAGAACTTGTATCCAATGGATTTTACATTGTCCAGCACTTCTGCTGTGGCAGATGCACCGTGTGTATTGATTACCTTTTCCAGAATCTTCTTCAGCTGTTTCTTGCCAACGTGGAAGTCGATTTCCAACAGGAGCTCATTTCCCTCAACGGTTCTGTCCACGAATCCAAGATCCTGCGGAATGATCTCGTTGAAGAGGAACCGTCCCAGTGTGGACTCTACTGTTCCTGACTTCACGGTTCCGTCCGGCATCGTCTTGGAGACACGAACCTTGATTCTGGAATGCAGGGTGATTACCTGGTTCTCATATGCAAGGATGGCTTCGTTGACGCTCTTGAAGAACTTGCCTTCCCCTTTGACTCCCGGTCTTTCCTGTGTCAGATAGTAGATACCAAGTACCATATCCTGAGAAGGAACGGCTACCGGGCCACCATCGGACGGTTTCAGCAGGTTGTTCGGTGAAAGGAGAAGGAATCGGCACTCTGCCTGCGCCTCCACGGAAAGCGGAAGATGCACAGCCATCTGGTCACCATCGAAGTCGGCGTTGAACGCTGTACATACGAGTGGATGAAGCTTGATTGCCTTACCTTCTACAAGAATCGGCTCGAATGCCTGGATACCAAGTCTGTGCAGTGTAGGAGCACGGTTCAGCATAACCGGATGCTCTTTGATGACATCTTCCAGGACATCCCAGACTTCTGTCTGAAGTCTCTCTACCATCTTCTTTGCGTTTTTGATATTGTGAGCTGTACCGTTGGCAACAAGTTCTTTCATTACGAACGGCTTGAACAGCTCGATTGCCATTTCTTTTGGCAGACCGCACTGATAGATCTTCAACTCCGGTCCTACTACGATAACGGAACGTCCGGAGTAGTCGACACGTTTTCCGAGCAGGTTCTGACGGAAACGTCCGGACTTTCCTTTTAACATATCGGAAAGAGATTTCAGGGCACGGTTTCCAGGTCCTGTGACCGGACGGCCACGGCGGCCGTTGTCGATCAGGGCGTCAACTGCCTCCTGAAGCATTCTCTTTTCGTTTCTTACGATGATATCCGGGGCGCCAAGCTCCAGAAGTCTTCTCAGACGGTTGTTACGGTTGATGATTCGTCTGTAAAGATCGTTTAAGTCAGATGTTGCAAAACGTCCTCCGTCCAGCTGAACCATCGGCCGCAGATCCGGCGGGATAACCGGAATGACCGTCATGATCATCCACTCCGGTTTATTTCCGGATTCGCGGAAGGCTTCTACTACTTCCAGACGTTTCACGATTCTTGCACGTTTCTGTCCGGTCGCTCCTTCCAGTCCTTCTCTTAACTCCTTGTATTCCTTCTCCAGATCAATGCTCTTTAAGAGTTCCTGGATGGCCTCCGCGCCCATGCCGACGCGGAATGCACTTCCCCATTTTTCTCTTGCATCCTGGTATTCCTGTTCAGACAGTACCTGCTTGTACTGTAAATCTGTCTCCCCTTTGTCCAGCACAATATAGGACGCGAAGTAGAGCACCTTCTCCAGTGTTCTCGGAGAAAGGTCAAGGATCAGACCCATACGGCTTGGAATTCCTTTAAAATACCAGATATGGGATACCGGAGCCGCCAGTGCGATATGTCCCATACGTTCACGGCGCACTGCGGATTTTGTTACCTCAACACCACAGCGGTCACAGATCACACCTTTGTAACGGATTTTCTTGTATTTACCACAGTGACATTCCCAGTCCTTGCTAGGTCCGAAAATGCGCTCACAGAACAGCCCGTCGCGTTCCGGCTTCAAAGTTCTGTAGTTGATGGTCTCCGGCTTGGTAACCTCGCCTCTTGACCACTCCAGAATCTTCTCAGGTGATGCCAGCCCGATCTTGATCGCATCAAAGGTCATCGGCTGATACGTCGCTTCATTATTGTTTCCCGTCATTACGGCACCCCTTTCTATTCTT
>CAJFMZ010000121.1 GCA_904393575.1 uncultured Sellimonas sp.
GAGTTTCAAAGCAGACTGCAGTCTGCTTTTCATAAGTTTTTCCTTCCTTGCCTTTCTCGGTTCCAATACCATTCCCTGTATACATCTGCATTCCCGGAAGATCCGTCAACACTTCCATTGCAATTCCCGTTTCCGGAGAATAGGCCTCTGCCGCAGTCTGCAATTTTCCATGGCTGTTCAGCACCCAGTTATGATCATATCCTCCTGCAAGCTGCAACGGTTCATAGTCCGCATCGATATCCTGTCCAATCGCTTTTTCGCATCGGAAATCCATCGGCGTCCCGGTTACATCGATCAGCTTCCCGGTCGGAATAAGGCTGGCGTCCGTCTCAGTAAAGGCATCTGCATCGATCCGGACAATATGATTCCGGATCGAGGACCCTCCTGCCCCGTTCAGATTAAAGTAGCTGTGGTTTGTAAGGTTTAAAATCGTGTCCTCTCCCGGAATCCCGCGGTAGGAAATCCTGACTTCGTTTTCATCTGTCAGGGCATAGGTTACCTCGATCCGCACATCCCCCGGAAATCCCTGATCTCCATCCGGACTAAACAGTGCAAACGTAATATGCTGTGCATCGGACTGCTTGACTTCCCAAAGTCTCTTATTATAGAAATCATATCCGCTGTGCAGATTATTGCCCTTTTCATTGGCATCCAGATGGAAGGTCTTTCCTCCCAGTTCAAACGCCGCCCCTGCAATCCGGTTGGCATTTCTGCCGACAGTCGCTCCAAAAAAGGAAGTCCCTGCCTCATATCCAGATACGTCATCATATCCAAGCACAACGTCCCGCCTCGCTCCTGTCCTATCCGGAACAATAAGACTGACAAGAGACGCGCCATAATCCGTGACCTTGATCTCCATTCCATTCTTATTTTCCATTGTGTAAAGTGCCGCCTGCTGTCCTGTGGAAGTCTGTCCAAAGTTTTCTTTCTTCATATATGTACCATTACGCCCTCCGGCGTCCTTTCTTAAAACATTCTCTGTCTCTTATTTTACACCTAAATTCCCTGCATGGAAAGAAGCATTGCAAAGACAGAAGTGTTTTCTTTGCAATGCTTCTCCTTCCTGTTTTACACGGTCCTATTTGCGATATGCCGCCGCATTCCACCTGAGTTCATTTTTCAGTCTCCGAATATCGGTATCCTTGTCAATGTAGACCGCTTCAATGCCCATCGCATCTGCCCAGTCTCCCATCTGTTCTGCCGTAATATCATAAGAAAACGCAGTATGATGTGCACCTCCACAGAGGATCCACGCTTCCGCTCCGGTCTGAAGATCCGGTTCCGGTGTCCAGAACGCAGTTGCAACCGGGAGCTTTGGCATCGGTTTCTCAGTCTTTTTACAATTCACATTATTGATAATCAGACGGAAACGATCACCAAGATCAATCAGTGAAGTTGCAATAGCCGGGCCTTCCTTGGCTATAAATACAAGCCGCGCCGGGTCCTCCCTGTCTCCCATGCTAAGAGGCTGAACCTTGATGCTGATCGGACCATCAGCAATCGTCGGACATACTTCCAGCATATGCGCCTGCAGGATGCCTTCTTTTCCAGGAACCAAATTGTAAGTGTAGTCTTCCATGAAAGAAGTTCCCTTCGCATCCTTCATTCCTTCTGTCATGATTTTCATAATCCGAAGCATGGCTGCTGTCTTCCAGTCGCCTTCCGCGCCAAAACCGTATCCTTTTTCCATCAACCTTTGAATGGCCAGTCCCGGAAGCTGTTTCAGGCTGCCCAGGTCTCCAAAATGCGTTACAATCGCCTGATAGTTTTTCTCTTCCAAAAAACGTTCAAATCCAATCTCGATCTGAGCCTGGACAGCTACATGTTTTCGGAATTCTTCCGGATCTCTTCCCTCCAGAAGAATCTCATATTTGTCATAGTATTCCTCTACCAGCGCACTGACTTCCCCTGGTTTTACCCCTTCTACCGCTTCCGCGATTTCATTTACCGGGTAGGCATCCACTTCCCATCCAAACTGAATCTGAGCCTCCACTTTATCTCCATCTGTCACAGCTACGTTTCTCATATTATCGGCCACTCTCATGACACGGACATGGCTGCTCTCAATTACCCCTACAGCGGTTCTCATCCAGGAAGCAATCTTTTCCTGAACCTTCCGGTCAGACCAGTGTCCCACCACAATTTTTCTCTCAATTCCCATTCTTGCAAAAATATGGCCAAATTCACGGCCGCCGTGGGCGGACTGATTTTCATTCATAAAATCCATGTCGATTGTATCATACGGGATCTCCTGATTAAACTGCGTGTGCAGATGAAGCAGCGGTTTCCGGTATTCCTGCAATCCAAGAATCCAGGATTTCGCCGGTGAAAATGTATGCATCCATGTAATGACTCCGGCACACTCTTCATCCGTGTTGGCCTCATTAAACGTTTTCCGGATCAGTTCATTTGTAATCAAAGTCGGTTTCCATACGATTTCGTACGGAAGGACTCCCGACGCATTCAGCGCCTCCACAATTTTCTGTGCGTGCTCCGCCACATGGGCCAGACACTCATCCCCATAAAGATCCTGGGAACCTGTACAAAACCAGAATTTGTAATTTTTTCTTTTCAGCATTGCTTTTTCCTCCTGTTTTCTCATTTTATATCTGTGTAATTACCTTTACAGAATTCCTTATGACCAGCTCCGGCATCAGTTCTACCGTCTCAAGCTCACCAGTCCCACGAAGTTTCTCAATCATCATCTCCGCAGCAATCTCCCCAAGCTTCTGTACCGGATTCACCGCAGATGTGAATGGGATCTCACAAAACCTTGCAAGATCCGAATTGTCAATCCCCACAATCGAAAGATCCTCCGGAATTCGAATTCCCTGATCCATACAGATGCCTGCCAGCTTATTGGCCACTTCATCATTGTAACAGACACAGGCCGTACATCCCTGAATTCTCTTCAAAATTCTGCCACAGTCTTCCCTCATCTCCGCAACTTCATCCGAATCAATCCATACAACCTGTTTCCCTTTCACCTTAATGTCCGCTTCCATCAAAGCGTCCACATATCCCGCATATCTCTGGTGCCCCTGCCCGTCATCCGCCTTGAAAATACCGGCTATCTTGACATGCCCACAGTCCAGAAGATGCTGCGTCACCATTCTTCCTGCTTCCCGGTCATTCAAACTAACATGCGCAGTATCAAGCTCCGGATAAAAACTGTTAATAAACAGAATCGGAACCCCCATCTGCTCCAGCTCCTTATAAAGACTCAGATTCGGATTCGGAATCCCACTCTTAGTCGTCTCCGCAATCAAACCATCAATCGACTTTTCCCGGATAAAATCCTTCAAAATCATCCGTTCCTTCTCAATCGCATTATTCGACACCGCAAGTTGAAGGATATATCCCTCCTCCGAAAATACTCTCTCAATCTCTTTCACGATTAAAGGGAAAATGTAAACATCCACATAAGTCGTCATCACAGCAATTCGCATCGACCGCTTCCTGCGCCTTCTCTCCATCTCAATATACGTACCACTTCCACGGACACTCCGCACAACCTGCTCACTCTCCAGAACCGACAACGCCTTACGAACCGTCTGACGACTCACCCCAAACTTCTCCTGCAGCATATTCTCTGACGGAATCCGGTCTCCCGGCTTCAACCGCCCCTCACTCAACTCCCGCCTGATCCACGCAATCACCACTTCATACTTCTTCTGCATTCCAAAGCTCTCCTTACATTCTAACACTACTATACCCCACTCACTTGCACAATACAAGTCGGAGTATTTCCCAAACATATCCCGTACAATTTATACAAAATTTAGAACTTGTACCATAAAATTACACAAATTGAAATACAAATTTTTCAAAGGGGACGTGTTCCGATTCATCGGTACACGTCCCCAAGAAGTTGTATTAAATAGATGGCCGGAGGGGTTGTCCGTTTAGGGCGGCTTCGACCAGTCTGTCGTTTTGGTAGTGAAGTTTGAGTGAGAAGAATGGTTGGTTTTTTTGTATCAGGTCGAAGAACAGTTTATCTCCTTCCCATAGGTTCAGCTTTGCTATGTTTTCTTTTGGTACCCACCGGAGTTCGCCTTCGTCGCATTCTTTGAGTTGTCCGTGGTATCCGTCTATTGTGTAGAGGCAGATGTATTCTGGATCTTGTTTATCGCAGATAAAGGTTAAAATTCCGCGGAATTTCATGGATGTTACGGTGAGTCCTGTTTCTTCTTTTGTTTCTCTTTTCATGCATTCTTCGGGGCTTTCTCCGTATTCGAATTTTCCTCCGATTCCGATCCATTTTCCTTCATTGACATCGTTTTCTTTTTTGACTCTGTGCAGCATGAGGTAGGCGTTGTCTTTTTCGATGTAACCGAGTGTTGTCATCTGTACTTTTGGCATTTTTCTGTCCTTCTTTCTTTTGGGGGCTTTAGTCGTCCAGTTTTAGACAATCTACTGCTGCTTTTTCGATCGGGAAGCCGTTTTTGTACCGTTCTATGAAGGTATCGAATCCTGCGACATCTTCCGGGTCCGGCAGGACTTTGGTTCCTGTCTCTCCTGCGAATACTTTTTCTGAGAGGAAGTCTGCCAGGCTTTCTCCGTTTTCATGGTGTACCATGTAGGAAGCGAGCAGTGCGATGCCCCATGCTCCGCCTTCTCCGGCAGTTTCCATGACAGATACCGGTGTGTCGATTGCGCCCGCGAGAATTTTCTGTCCTACTTCTTTTGTTTTGAAGAGTCCGCCGTGGCCGAGTATCCGGTCGAGTTTCACGTGTTCTTCTTTCAGCATGATGTCCATTCCGACTTTCAGAGCTCCCAGTGCGGTGTACAGATGTACTCTCATAAAGTTTGCCAGATCAAATCTGCTCTGTGGAGTCCGTACGAACAGTGGGCGCCCTTCGTCAAACCGTGTGATGTGCTCTCCGGAATAATAGTTGTATGCAAGAAGCCCACCGCAGTCCTTCTCTCCTTCCAGTGCCTTGCGGTACAACGTTCCGTACAGTTCGTCTTTATCCGGATGGATGCCAAATGCTTCTGCGAATTCTTCAAACATGGATACCCATGCATTCAAATCAGAGGTACAGTTGTTACAGTGTACCATGCCCACCAGGTCTCCGGACGGAGTGGTCACCAGGTCAATTTCCGGGTATACCCTGGAAAGTTCTTTTTCCAGAACAACCATGGCAAACACAGAGGTGCCGGCTGATACATTTCCTGTTCTTGGCGCCACACTGTTGGTAGCAGCCATCCCGGTTCCCGCATCTCCCTCCGGCGGGCAAAGCGGTATTCCAGCCTCCAGTCTTCCGGACGGATCCAGAAGTCTGGCTCCTTCTTCCGTCAGCGTACCTGCATCCTCTCCTGCCAGCAGAACATCCGGAAGGATCTCTTCCAGCTTCCACGGATATCCCCGGTCTGCGATCAGTGTGTTAAATTGCTCGATCATTCCTTTGTGAAACTGTTTTGTCTGAATGTCAATCGGAAACATTCCGGATGCTTCGCCAATGCCAAGTACCTTTCTTCCTGTCAGTTTCCAGTGAACATATCCCGCCAGTGTTGTAAAGAACGCCACATCCTTTACATGTTCTTCTCCATTTAAAACCGCCTGGAAAAGATGGGCAATGCTCCACCTCTGAGGAATGTGGTAGTGGAACAGTTCCGTGAGCTGTTCGGAAGCTTCTTCCGTGATCGTATTCCGCCATGTGCGGAAGGGCACAAGAAGCTCTCCTTCCTTGTTAAATGCCATATATCCGTGCATCATGCCGCTGAATCCGATCCCTGCAAGTTTTGTAATTCTGACTCCGTACTTTTCTTCCGCATCATGGGCCATATTCCGGTAACTATCCTGAAGTCCCGTCCAGATATCTTCCAGTGTGTATGTCCAGATTCCGTGGTCATAACGGTTTTCCCAGTCATGGCTTCCGGATGCAGCCGGTTCATTGGCTTCATTGATCAGAACCGCCTTAATCCGGGTGGATCCGAATTCAATTCCAAGCACTGCTTTTCCTTCTTCAATCATTGCTTTTGTCGTTTGAATATCAAGTGCCATATGTTTTCCTCCTCCATGAAGTTTTCCGTTTTGGTATCATTATATCATTCTCATTTCTTCACGGCAACGAAACTTGTTTGTACTGACTAATTTCAGCCAAATGCCGAAAAAAAAAGACAGAAGATTCTCAAGTTGTACTGAAAATCCTCTGTCTCTTTGAGCGGCTGCCCTCTTTCTCTCCCTTCCAGAACTCCTATGGCTCCCGAAGAGACGCAATGCCCCGCATCAAAATACGAACGTCATCCAGAATATAGTCAAATGCTCCTGCTTTGTACAGGTTCAAAATAATCATACCTATCGGGACTGCAAGAATCATTCCCAGAATGCTCCCCAGTCGGTATCCAATATACAGGAAAACCAGAGTGACCAACGGACTCATACCGATACTGTCGCCCACCAGTTTTGGCTGAATGACCTGTCTGACCAGTTGTGTAATCCCGTAAATGATCAGCAGACCCACTGCTGTTTTGATATCCATCACAAAAAACTTATAGACTGCCCACGGCAAAAGTGCGGTCCCGGTCCCAAAAAACGGGAGAAAATCCAGAAACGCGATCAGAATCGCAAGCAACAGGGAATAATCCACACCAAGAATCAGAAAGCCGCACAGAAGGATCAATCCGACTACCGCCATAATTTTGAACTGAGCTTTAAAGTAGCCTCCCACAGCATATTTCAGATTGTACATGACCATGGACATCCTGGCTTCGATTGCCTTTGGGGCCACTTTCTTGCACCATCTTATGATTTCTTCCCGCTGAGCTGTAAAAAAGTATGCGGAAACCAGTACCACGATTACCGCTACCAGAATGCTCGGAATCCGCTTTACCACATTTCCTGTCATCTCTACCGCCGGATTTCCAAGCCGGGCAATCACGCTTCCCACTCTTTCATCCATATTCTGCAGCAGGCTGTCCCATCCGTGCTGTATATTATCCGGAAGAATTTGATAGATTCCCTGAAACCTCTTCCCAATCTCGCCCAGGCCCGTTTCCAGGTCACTGTAAAGAGACGGCGCGTTGCTCAGAGCCATCTGAATTTCCCGGATCAATTTGACAATTCCAAGGTATCCAAG
>CAJFMZ010000122.1 GCA_904393575.1 uncultured Sellimonas sp.
GGGATGAACCTCAATCACGGCGGGCATCTGACTCATGGATCACCGGTCAATCAGTCCGGGAAGCTGTATCATTTTGTACCATACAATGTTGGAGAGGATGGGTTCCTTGATTACGATGAGATTCGGAAGACGGCAAAAGAATGTAAGCCGAAGATGATTGTGGCAGGGGCTTCTGCCTATCCAAGAGAGATCCGGTTTGATCTTTTCGCGGATATTGCAAAGGAAGTCGGAGCGTATCTGTTTGTAGACATGGCGCATATAGCAGGGCTGGTGGCAGCAGGGCTTCATCAGAGTCCGGTTCCATATGCGGATGTGGTATCCACAACGACTCATAAGACGTTAAGAGGGCCTAGAGGAGGTCTGATTCTCTGCAAAGAAGAGTATGCAAAACAGGTGGACAAGGCGGTCTTTCCTGGAACCCAGGGTGGACCTCTGGAGCATGTGATTGCGGCAAAAGCCATCTGCTTTGGCGAGGCACTGAAACCGGAGTTCAAGACATATCAGCAGCAGATTATAAAAAATGCCCATGCTCTTGCGGATGCCATGATGGAACAGGGATTTGATCTGGTAAGCGGCGGTACGGACAATCATCTGATGCTGGTGGATTTACGCAAGATGAATCTCACAGGCAAAGAGATGCAGAACCGTCTGGACGAAGTGTATATCACCGTCAATAAGAATGGAATTCCAAATGATCCTCAGAAACCAGGCATTACAAGCGGTATCCGGATCGGTACACCGGCTGTGACTACAAGGGGATTAAAAGAACCGGAGATGAAGGAGATCGCAAGACTCATTTATCTGGCGGCATCCGATTTTGAACGACACGCAGATGAGATTCGGGAAGCAGTGACAGAAATCTGTGGAAGATATCCGATTTATCAATAAGTAGTGAGTCCGTAAAGGAAGCAGGCGGGCAGCATACCATGTCTTGGTATGCTGCCCGCTTTGTACAGCTGCCCGGTTTACAGTTCCCAGTTCTGACTGATATTTTGAAGCTCTGCCATATGGGGATAGATGGTTCCGGTCCGAAGCAGTGTTTCGGGCGCTCCCTGCTCGGCGACGGTTCCTTCCGACAGGACGACCACCTTGTCGGCACTGCTTACGGTCCGCATCCGGTGTGCGATCACGAGGACGGTTTTTTCTTTGATCAGGCGGGAGAGGGCGCTTTGGATCAGTGTTTCGTTTTCCACGTCCAGACTCGCGGTTGCCTCGTCAAGGAGAATGACCGGCGCATCTTTCAGAAAAGCACGGGCAATGGAGATCCGCTGTCGTTCGCCTCCGGAAAGTTCACAGCCATTTTCTCCGATCATACTATGGTAGCCGTCCGGAAGCCGGAGGGCAAATTCTTCACAGTTGGCAAGCCTTGCTGCTTCCAGAACTTCGGCATCGGTGGCATCTTTCCTTCCAATCCGGATATTTTCCAGAATGGTATTGTTAAATAACGTTACATCCTGAAAGACGATGGAATAAAAAGAAAGCAGTGTTTCCACTCTGGAGATGTCCGTGCCGCCCAGAGTGATAGTCCCACGCTGAATATCCCAGAAGCGGGCGGCCAGCCGGGAGACGGTTGTCTTGCCGCCGCCGGACGGACCGACCAAAGCGGTGACTTCCCCCTGCTTTGCGGTGAAAGATACATCTTTTAATACGGTTTCCCCTGTGTTATAGGAAAATCCTACATGGTCAAAGCAGATGTCGTAGCCCTTGTTGGAAACTTTCTGGGTTCCGGTCTGTACCGGATGATCCAGAATCTCTTTCATCCGGTTGATGTTCGTTCGGCTGGAAATGACGGCAGCCAGATTCTGGAGGGCCCCTTCCAGGGGCGAATAGAGCCGTGAGACTACAAGCAGGAACATGAAAAACAGAGGAATATCAATCTCCCCGCGGATCAGAAGAATCGATCCGACCAGGGCAGTGGTAGCGATTCCGAATTTCAGAATCAATGTGGAAGATACGACAAAAAGCGCAGTGCCAAGCTCTGTCACAATGTGACGCTTTTCCGATTCATCGATTTTCCGGTACAGTCCCGTGAGATAGCGGCGCTCTGCATTGTTTGCCTTCAGGTCCTGCATGCTTTCGATACATTCCTGGACACCTTTTTCCAGTGCCACATTGGCGGCCACTGCCTTCCGGTTAAAATATTCCTGAATCCGGGCGGAAAAGAGGGTGATGGCAAAGGCAACCGGAAGGACCCAGATCGCGGCAATGGCCATTTTTACATTGAAAAACAACAGGCAGACTGCAATGATCGTGGTGGAAATCAAAGATCCGAACAGAGCAGGCACATAATGGGAAAACGTAGTCTCCAAAGTAGCGCAGTCTCCCATAATGGAGTTGGTCAGATCAGCGAGATCCTTCTTTCCAAAGAAGGAAAGGGGAATCTTTCTGAGCTGTTCAGCCAGTGTGATCCGGCGTACACCGCTTTCCACGTAAGTCGCCAGATAAGTAGCATTATACTGAAACCAGGTGACGATAAAGATCAGAAGCAGGCAAGCGGCACATCCGGCCAGATACCAGAAGATCCGGATCCCGGTTACGTCTCCATCCATCATATCCAGGACAAACTGATATAAAAGCCCGACCGGAAACAGAAAGGAAAAGTCCTGAAGCACACAGGCAAGGCATCCTTTCAGCAGATCGATGGCCCCCTGTCTGGATAAAGCAAATCGTCTTTGTAATTTTTGAATCATGCTTTCGCCTCCTTTTCGATTTTCCATTTTGCAGCTTCGGAATAGTCCTGCCACATATGGGCAAACAGACCACCTTTTTGAAGCAGTTCTGTATGTGTGCCGCCTTCCACGATTTTTCCATCCTGCATGACATAAATGCAGTCTGCTTCTTTGATGGAGGAAAGGCGGTGAGCGATCATGAGCACAGTCTTGCCTTTGGAAAGGGTCGAGAGGGCCTTCTGAACCCGTACTTCATTGTCCGGATCCGCGAATGCGGTGGCCTCATCCAGGATCAGAATCGGTGCATTTTTTAAAATGGCTCTTGCAATGGCGATCCGCTGTTGTTCGCCTCCGGAGAGATAAATACCGTCAGTGCCGATGACGGTGTCAATTCCATCCGGAAGTTTTTCGATGATATCCATACACTGGGCGGCCTCCAGCGCCTGGAATACATCCTGACGGGAAGCCTCAGGTTTTGCCATACGGACATTTTCCAGAATCGAAGCTTTGATCAGACGGCTGTTCTGAAAGACAAAGGATACCTGATTCATCAAATCTTCTTTTGGAATCCGGCGGATATCCACGCCGCCAATCATCACCCGGCCTTTCTGAGGATCAAAAAATCTGGCCGCAATGCCGGCAAGGGTGGTTTTTCCGCCTCCGGAAGGCCCCACCAGGGCGGTGACCTGTCCGGAAGGGATGGACAGGGAAAGATCGCAAAGAGCATCTTTCTCTCCTTCATAACTGAAAGTGATATGTTCCAGTGTAATAGAGTGGCTGGAAGGAAGGGTGCGGACCGAACTCTCGGCAAGGGGCTTTTCATCCAGAATACTGTCGATACGGGAGAGGGCATCTGTAACAATCATGGAATCTTCACTCATGAACATGATTTTCGTCAAAGTTGTTCCGATGACCGGAGTGATAATAATGTAGAAAATCAGGTTCAGAAGGAAGCTGTTTGATATACCGTTTCTGGTCAGCAGAATGCCTCCAACGATCAGAAACGCAAACACAGCGTTGATGGCGGTTGTATAAAACATCATCGGGAGGCGCAATGTTTTAGTATAAGCGATCACCCATTTTTCATAATTGTCAATGGAGGCTTTAAACCGCTTAAAGGAATAGACACTCTGCCCGAAAGTCTTGACGACAGGAATGCCTCGAACGTATTCAACCGCTTCGTTGGACATATCTGAGAGTGCGTTCTGATATTCTTTCATTTTGGCTTCCATATCCGGTCCGGTCATCTTCATCATAATCAAAAAGCCGAGCAAGACAGGGATGAGACTAAAAAGTCCCAGGCGCCAGTCAAATGCAAGCAGTAAAAAGAGAAGACCGACAGGAGTCGCAATGGCCCCGGCTTTGTCCGGAAGCCGATGGGCAAGATAGGTTTCCGCTGCCGCGCTGGACGTATTGACAATTCTGCGAAGTTTCCCGCTCCCAAACTTTTCAATGACGCCAAGAGGAAGAGAAGCAATATGGCTCATGAGTGCTTTCCGGATATTGGAAGCAATCCGGAATGCACTGAGGTGGGAACACATCAGAGCGGCAATATATATCAGAATGGAAAGCACTGCGAAAAGTACAGCGCTCCAGCCGTAAGAGGCCACCTGGTCCGCCCTGGAAAAATCAGGTGCCACATCCAGGATATCGTGGATGATGCGCCAGATATACCAGAAAGGCACCAGTGCCAGAAGCGCACTGGAAGCAGACAAAATCCACGAGAGCCATGTCAGGATTTTGTGGCCTCCGGCATAGGATAAAAGCCGTGATAAATTTGAATGTTTTTTCATGATAAACCTCCTTTAAAAGTATCAGCCCTGCTCTGAACAACTGCCATGTCCGGCCGGAACAGGCAGAAATGGAAGGGCAGATGGTATCCGCCAAAAAAAGTTAGTGATAACTAACCAACAGGCAAAAATTACAGGGCTTACTGCCCCATAATTTTCATCCATCCAGCTGTATAAAAATCCCGCATTTCCTTGAGATAGTTCTCCGCTTTTGGAAGCGGCATCTCATGTATGATGAGCTCGAAATAGGCGTTGAACATGCCGGTCACAAGAATATGCTCCAGATGCTCATCGATTGGCGGAGCGGGTCTCCCCAGTGATTTCAGTACATCCAGGTAATCGTGCGTTGCCTTTAGTTCAATCTCGGTCATTTCATCAATCAATCCGGCAAACCGGGTGCCTGCGGAATGGCAGAGGATCAGTTTAAATTCCTTCAGATGCGCATAGGCATACAAAAGCATTTCATGCATGCAGGAACCGGATATGGTGCTCAGCTCTTTTGGCTGGTTTTCCGCCGGAAGAGCGGCAAATTCCTGCTGGGCATGGCAGAAACAGTTCATGAAATAGTCATACTGTTCTCCTACCAGTGCCTCGAACAACGCTTCCTTGCTGGCGAAATATCCGTAAAAGGCGCCGGTAGTCACACCGGCCTGCTTGACGATATTTCGCAGAGAAGCAGCCTGAAATCCTTTTTCCAGGAATTCCTCCATCGCTGCTGTCAGGATGGCCTGTAAGGTGTCTGGTTTTGTTTCATTCATGCGGATCTCCTCAATATAACACCGCTATATATCACTGTTATATTACAAAAGAAAGAAGAAAAAGTCAATAGAAAGTATAAAAAAACAGGACTCTGCATTCAGGCAGAGTCCCGTCATAAATCCTATCTTTTATTTCCCATACAGAAAGTGGCGACAACACCAGGACCGGTATGGCTTCCGATTACAGTGCCGATCACATTGATTAAAATATTGTCAATGCCGTATTTTTCCCGGATCAATCCGGCCACATACTGGGCATCTTCCTCACAGTCACCATGGGTGATCATGACGATTTCGTTATCCCAGCCTTTCATCTGCTCCTCCATGACATCTACAATTTTGTTAAGAGAACGTTTCCGACCACGTTCTTTCCCGATGACACTGAGCTTTCCTTCGTTATCCATGTGAATCATCGGCTTGATTTTCACCATGGTACCCAGTACGGCAGTAGCCTTGGAAATCCGTCCGCCCCGGTGCAGATGATGCAGATCGTCTACCGTGACATTGTGGCAGACATGGAGTTTATTCGCCTCTGCCCAGGATACGATCTCATCATAGCTTTTCCCCTCTTTTTGAAGCTTCAGCACGTAATAGAGCAGAAGTGCCTCTCCGAGACAGGCACAAAGAGAATCGATCACGGTAATTCTTGCCTCCGGGTACTCCTCTGAGAGTTCCTGTGCCGCAATCCGCTCGCTGTTCAGGCTGCCGCTCAGACCAGAAGAAAATCCAATGTGAATGATATCTTTTCCTTCTTTCAGAATTGGCTCAAAGAGCTCTTTTGCCTGTGATGGAGTGACCTGGGATGTTGTTGGGAGAGAACCCTTCCGGATCCGGTCAAAGAACTCTTTTTTGGACAACCCTTCCATGTCCGGATAGGTCTCGCCATCTATTGTATATGATAGTTTTAATGTCGGAATATGCCGCTCTTCCAGCCATTCTTTAGGAAGATCAACGGTACTGTCCGTAGTAATGACAAATTCACGCATTGCTGTAACCTCCTCGTCCTGCTTTTTTCTTCCTTTATCATACCATTTTTTAGAAGAGGAGGCAAAAGATTTTCACAGGGAACCGGGATTAATTTTTCCTTATATTTAGATAGCTGCGGCCGGATACAGTCCGGTTAAAACAGATGGAGCAGACAATGATGATGCAGCCGGCTGCAAATCCTACCCAGTTCAGGAAGGCGGTCAGCGTCAGAAGCAAAAGCCGCATGAATTTCAGGGCATACCCCAGTTCGAAATTGGGCTGGGTATAGTTTGCCACAGCTACAAAGGCCATGTACAGCATGACTTCGGAGTTGAACCAGCCGGATTTGACAGAAAACTCTCCCATAACAATACCTGCAATTACACTGAGGGGTGTGCTGAGCATGCTGGGAGTATTCAAAGCGGCAAGGCGCAAACCGTCAATCGAAAGCTCCAGCAAAAGAAGCTGCAGGTACAGCGGGATGTTGACCGTATCTCTTACCAGTGCAAACTGAAACATGTCGGGAATCCAGCCTGGATTCTGCATATACAAAAGGAAGAGAGGAGTCAAAAATACTGTCATGATTGTGATCAGACTCCGTGACAGTTTCAGATAGATACCGGTCAATGTTGGAAAGTAATAATCATTGGCTTCCTCGATCATGTCGAAGATGGAGGTCGGAAGAATCATGGCGGAAGGAGAGGTGTCTACCAGAAGAACGATCTTTCCTTCCAGCAGACAGGCGGCAGCAGTATCCGGACGCTCGGTATACTTGAATTTTGGAAAGGGGTTATACCATTTCCTTTTAAAGAGAAGCTCTGCAAGACTTTGTTGATTCATTTTCAGATCTTCCTGTTTTGTCTCTTCGATTTTCCGTACAAGAAGCGAGAGAAGATCCTGATCCACCCGGTCGGACATATAACAAAGGGCCACATCTGTCCGGGAAGATTCGCCGACCTCCATCATCTTCATGGTCAGATGGGGATCCCGGATTCTCCGGCGCATCAGTGCGGTATTAAATACGATGGTTTCCACGAAACCGTCCCTGGAACCTCTGAGTGACTTGTCCTGGGCGGGCTCGTCCACGCTTCTGGATGGATACGTCCGGCAGTCAATAGCAATGCAGGACTCGTAGCCGTCAACGAAGAGACAGGCCACTCCGGATAGAATATTTTTTATGATCTCATCATATTCAGAAAAGGTGTCGATTTCTACATAGGCAATCATGGTGCGGGAAAGTTCTGTGGCGGTTTTGGGCATCTGTTCCGGGGGCAGTTTAAACAGTGTATCCATGACCTTTGACATGACTTCATCTTTCATAAATCCATCGATAAAGAAAAAGCAGCTTTCCCGCCCGCCGATGAGTATATCCCGTTCGATAATGTCAAAGCTCTCCTTAACTGGAAGCAGCTCATTGACATACGCAATATTTTCCTGTATCAGTTTGGAAATCTTCATAAGATTCATCCTCCGTTTTTCCAGTTTCAGTATGAAGTCTTTCCAAAACGGGAAAAAGTATACAGAAACATGGTCTGCAGGAAAAGAATGAGCGTAAGAAAAAAGATGAAAAAAAGTAATTGACATGAAAAAGAAGCTGTGATAATATAATGGCTGTGTGAAAAGAAAGCAGAGTATCCACTCTCACCGCAGCACGATTGAGTGACTGATGGTCTGATATAGAATTACTGCTGTTATCCTGATCAGTTTACATCAGGAGAAACGGTTTGTAAAGATCGATCATGTGGATAGTCTGTGCTATCCATTTTTTTATGGCAAGGAATGAGTATTCAAACATGGAGGTGTACGACAATTAGCGATTTAATGATTAACGAGCAGATCCGCGACAGAGAAGTGCGGCTGATCGGACAGGATGGAGAACAATTAGGAATTATGTCTGCAAGGGAAGCGCAGAAGATTGCGCAGGAAGCCGAGCTTGATCTCGTGAAGATTGCTCCTACAGCAAAGCCGCCGGTATGTAAGATTATCGATTACGGCAAGTACAAATACGAGCAGACAAGAAAAGAAAAAGAGGCAAAGAAGAAACAGAAGACTGTAGATGTAAAGGAAGTTCGATTATCTCCAAATATTGATACGAATGACTTGAACACGAAAGTAAACAATGCAAAGAAATTTATCCAGAAAGGAAATAAAGTGAAAGTAACACTGCGTTTCCGTGGACGTGAGATGGCTCATATGCAGCAGAGCAAACATATCCTGGATGACTTCGCAGAGCACCTGAAGGAGATTGCGGTGGTGGAAAAGGCCCCGAAGCTGGAAGGCAGAAGCATGAGCATGGTTTTAACTGAAAAACGTTAAAAAT
>CAJFMZ010000123.1 GCA_904393575.1 uncultured Sellimonas sp.
CCCTGATAGGTGTATAATAATCACAAGTCATTTCAGTACGAAAAATATATAGCTAAAGGAGATAATGCATATGGTTAATTTATTGACAGGCCCGAAAGGCAGCGGAAAAACACAGCAGATGATTGAACTTGCCAACAAAGCGGCAAAGGAGTCCGATGGACACGTTTTCTTCATCAAAAAGAGTCATCGCGATACATACAGCTTATCTTTTGATATCCGTGCGATCTGCATGGATGACTATGAAGCAATCGACAACATCGATGCATACCTTGGATTCATTTATGGTATGACAAGTGCTGACCATGATATCAAAGCGATCTTCATCGATGCGATTTTGAAACATGCACATATCTCTCTTGATGATATCCCGGAATTTGTTGAAAAGCTGAAAAAGATTTCCAAAGACTGTGATCTGGATTTCTATGTCAGCATCAGTGCCAGCAAAGAAGACCTGCATCTGGTCAACACCGAGGGCTGTGCATATCTGAACTAATACTGCCGGCTGGCGGAGCCGCTGCCACAAAGAGTCCTTACCTGATCAGGCGGCGCTCCGTTTAAAACAATAAGGAGACGGTGATATCCCGTCTCCTTGTTTTATTGCTCTTTTTCCTGTGCGACAGTCTCGCCGTTGCCGTCCGTCTCTGTTTCCTCTTCTTCCGCAATCGGATGCTTTTCCTCTCCGTTCAGGGAAAGCACGACATTCGTCTTCTCCCCTTCCCGGTATTCCATCGTAACTTCCTGACCCACATCATATTTTATGATATCGATAAAATCAACGACCGAGACGTCAAAGATCTCATCGGATCCATCCACCATCACATAAAAATGGGAATCTCCCTCTACCACACCCTGTGCAATCTTGGTGATCGCTCCGGTAATGGTCTTCGTTTCCTTCGTCACAGTACTGTCATCTGTCTCAATGCCGTTTTCCTGCATGAGTTCCATGTAGTTCTCCTCGCACTTGCTGACTGTATCCCCGATAGCCACCACCTGGTATTTCTGTACATTTACCATCGCGTATTTCTTTACAAGACCCGCATCATCTTTCAGAGCGATGAAATAGGTCGGCTCCCCGGAAATATTCAAAAGCAATGGGAACGTAGCCTTATAGTGAAGGTTCTGCACCTGCCCTTCTGCCGAGGACATGGCCGAATTCTCGGTGGCTCCCTCCACCTCGTAGAATTTCGTCTCCATTGTTCTTTGATTCATCAGGACAAACCCAACATTGGACTGGTCCTCGTTGACCGATGTCACTCCTGTGTAAACCCAGACATCATCGTTAATAGCCAGATAATTGTACCCGTCCGTCGTCTTCAGACAGTCTTTCTGGCTCAGAACGCTGTTGAAAAATCCGTGTTTCAGTGTTCCATAATAATCATACAACTGAATCAAAAGATCTGCGTCATACGCATGATCGATCCACTCCGGCACATCATCGATGGCATAATCAACCGTTTCTCCGGTAATGGCATTGCACAGCACGACACGCCCTACTGTCTCTCCGCCAAAGAGCCCGATATTGAATTTCTTCACCGGGGCAACCCAGTACGGTACTCCATCGTCATCAATCTCAAAGCTCAGTTCCCCGAAAATATAAGTCGGATACCGGAACCGCAGATGTCTGTGGATATTCCGGTTGAAGTATTCGCTGGTGGAGTACTTCATCCCCTCATCGAGCATCACAAGCTCTGTAGACTGATTGGTCATGTCGATCCGGATATAGGCCGGGATTCCCTCGGACCGGTTGGTGAACCACTTGATCACATTCGCATAGCGAAGGGGCGATACCCGGACCGGTTTATCCTGATAGTTGATCTGACTGTAGAGCTCATCCACTTCGAACTGGGAGACCATGTCCACCATGCTTCCCATCTTCCGGTTTCCAAGAAGGGTCGCCGAATCCCGGTCCAGAAGCGGGATCTGGTCAAATGACAGCTCCTTGATATCCGTCTGGAAATCGCCGTTTTCCACGGTCAGAAGCTTCTGGTATTTCTTCGCATTGATGATCGGCGAAGAAAGGAGAGTGCCTCCAAGATACAGGATGCCTGCCGCCAGAAATAAGCCGATCAGCACCTTTGCGGTTCCGGACGCCTTGATGTCTTCCTTCTGGAAGAGCCGTTTCCTTCCAATATAAAACAATGCGATCGCTGCCAGCACCAAAAGCAGGAAGCTCCAGAATCCTGCCGCGTGAATATTGATGGCCGGAAGTTTCACATAATAGTAGATGCCGGCCAGCAGAATCAAAACAATTACTGTCAGAACTTTCGTTCTCGTCTTTCTCATAGCTTCTCCTCTTCTTTATAAATAAAATTGTCGGTTATGAAATGAAATTATACCATTGTCCAGGCCGAAAAACAAGGGTCCGGCCATACGCTTCTCCCGTATAGCCGGACCCATTTTCCGCTTCAGCAATTTCCGTACGGTTTATTCCTCCGCCGCTCTGCTGGCGATCTCTTTTTCCTGTACATCAGACGGAGCCTGCTCGTATCTTGCGAACTGGTATTCATATACTCCCCGTCCTCCTGTCATGGAACGCAGGTTTGTGCAGTATCCGTAAAGCTCCATCATCGGAACGTCTGCCTCGATCACCTGTTTTCCTCCATTGACCGGAGTCATGCCAAGGACACGTCCGCGCCGTTTGTTCAGATCTCCCATAACATCTCCGGTATAGTCATCCGGAACAGTCACTTTCAAAGATGCGATTGGTTCCAGAAGAACCGGGGATGCTTCCATAATTCCTTTTTTGAAGGCCTGGATAGTTGCTGTCTTGAAGGCCATTTCAGAGGAATCTACCGGATGGTAGGATCCATCGTACAGGGTCGCTTTGATACCTACAACCGGATATCCCGCAAGAGGTCCTTTCTGTACTGCTTCCTGAAGTCCTTTTTCCACAGCCGGGAAGTAGTTCTTCGGCACAGCGCCTCCCACTACTTTTTCTTCAAATACATACGGCACTTCCAGATCTCCGGATGGCTCGAATGTCATCTTGACATGTCCGTACTGTCCGTGTCCGCCGGACTGTTTCTTATATTTGGAATCGATATCGGATTTCTTCCGGATGGTCTCCCGGAAGGCTACCTTTGGTTTTTCCAGGTTGATCTCTACTTTATATCTGGAGGCGAGCTTGCTTGCAATGATTTCCAGGTGCTGATCTCCCATGCCGTAGAGAAGAATCTGACGGTTCTCTGTATCGTTTACCACCTTCATCGTCACATCCTCCGCCATCATTCTGGCGAGTGCCTGGGATACCTTATCATCATCTCCCTTGGACTTAGTCGTGTATTTCATATATGTATACGGCTGGGAATATTCAGTCTTTGCGTATGTAATCTGTGTATTCTTTGTGGAAAGAGTATCTCCGGTCTTTGTGGTCGTCAGTTTCGCGATGGCTCCGATGTCCCCCGCAAACAGCTCTGACACTTCAATCGGCTTGTTCCCAAGCATGGTATAGATCTTGCCCGGTTTTGCCTCTGTATCCGTATCTGCATTGTACAGGACATCATCTCCTTTGAGTACACCGGAGCAGACTTTGACAAAGGAATACTTTCCGATAAACGGATCCACCATTGTCTTGAAGACATAGGCGCTCTTTGCTTTTGCAAAGTCGTAGTTTGCTTCGTAGATGGCGTTTGTCTTTCTGTTCATGCCGACACACTCCCGGTTTGCCGGACTTGGGAAGAACCGCACAATATCAGAAAGGAGGTTGGCAACACCCTGTGCCTGGAGATTGGATCCCATCGCCACCGGAACGATATCTCCATCCATCACTTCCGTACGCATTGCGGAACGAATCTCCTCCACGGAGAATTCTTCTCCCGACAGATAACGGTCCAGGAATTCCTCGCTTGTCTCCGCCACAGATTCCATCAACGCTTCTCTGTACTGCTGGAGATATTCCTGACAGTAATCCGGGATCTCACATTCTTCTCTCTTTCCGATATCCGTGTAGCGGCGCCCTGCATTCTTGATGATGTTCACATAGCCCACCAGCTTTTCATTCTCACGGATCGGCATAAAGTGCGGTGCGATCACCTTTCCGTATTTCTCCCGGAGCGTCTCCACAACCTGACGGAAGCTTGCATCGTCCACATCCATCTCCGTCACATAAACCATACGTGGAAGATTGTACTTATCACAGAGTTCCCATGCTTTTTCCGTTCCGACTTCTACGCCTGCTTTTCCAGAAACGACAATCACCGCCGCATCCGCAACACTGACAGCCTCTTCTACTTCTCCTACAAAATCGAAGTATCCCGGTGTGTCCAGCACATTGATCTTTGCCTTTTCCCATTCAATCGGGATCAGGCTGGTTCCGATTGAAAATCCGCGCTTCTGCTCCTCTTTATCGAAATCGCTGATGGTATTTCCGTCTCCTACTTTTCCCATCCTGTTTACCGCGCCTGATACATAGGCCATCGCTTCCGCGAGACTGGTCTTTCCGCATCCGCCATGACCTAACAAAACAACGTTTCTGATTTCATCCGTCCTGTAAACCTTCATATCGTGCTGCCTCCTTAATTTTCTAGCTCGAATTTTACTGTCCTTGTTTTAACAGTAATCATGGATATATTGTACTAAATTTTTCGTAATTTTACAACTCTTTTATTAAATATTCACAATGTTTCTGCTTTCAGACACATTTATCCACCCTTTCCATCTGCCCAGAGGATGGATTTTCAGCACAGGCCGTCTCTTCCTGATTTGTCCGGCTCTTATTTCTTTGTATTGTATTTTGACAAACATATGAAAATCTTCTAAAATGGAAGAAATAACAAGATCAGGAAAGACGAGGACTTTATTATGAAAATAGGATTTATCGGGCTTGGATTGATCGGCGGGTCAATCGCGAAGGCCATCCGCCAGTATTTTCCGGAAAGCGACATCACCGCTTTTGACAAAAACCGGGAGACACTGGCTCTTGCAACTGCCGAAGGAGTCATCAATACGGCAGTCACCGTCATTGATGAAAATTTCCGTGGATGCGACTATCTGTTTCTGTGCGCTCCGGTGATTTATAATTCCGCCTATCTAAGCCAGGTAAAGCCGTTTCTCTCAGCCAATACAATTCTGACCGATGTAGGAAGCGTCAAGACACCGATCCACCAGGAGGTGGAAAAGCTTGGACTTTCCGACTATTTTATCGGGGGACATCCGATGGCCGGATCGGAAAAATCGGGATACGCCAACTCCAAGGCAGTTCTGATTGAAAACGCCTACTATATTCTTTCTCCTTCCAGGCCGGAGCAGGAAGAAAAATTACAGGCTTTTACCGAATTTATCAAAGCCATCCGGGCCATTCCGGTCACACTGGACTGCCGGACCCACGATTACATTACCGGGACCATCAGCCATCTTCCCCATGTGATTGCCTCCGGGCTTGTCAATTTTGTGCGGGACCATGATACAAAAGATGAACTGATGAAGCTTCTGGCGGCCGGCGGTTTTAAGGATATTACAAGGATTGCGTCCTCATCTCCTACCATGTGGGAGCATATCCTGATGACAAACCGGGAAAATGTTTCCGAAATACTCGGCAATTATATCCAGACACTGTTGGATGCCAAAAAGCTCATTGACTCCGGAGATGCTCAGGGAATCTACAATTTCTTTGATGCTTCCCGGAATTATCGGAACTCGGTTCCGGATATTTCCGCAGGACCGATCAAGAAACTGTTTGCCATCTACTGCGATATCATTGATGAAACGGGAGGGATTGCCACCATCGCAACCATCCTTGCTTCCAACAATATCAGCATCAAAAACATCGGTATCATCCATAACCGGGAATTTGAAGAGGGCGTGCTGCGGATTGAATTTTACGAAAGCGCCGCTCAGGAACAGGCCGCTCAGGTGCTCCGCAGGCACCGCTATACCGTCTATGAGCGTTCCTGATATCTGAAACTAAAGAAGGAGACTATATATGAGACAGATCACAACTTCCTCTCCTCTGAAAGGAGAGATCACAGTACCTGGAGATAAATCCATCTCTCACCGAAGCATTATGTTCGGCGCCCTTGCAAAGGGTGTGACCCGTGTCCGCGGTTTTCTGGAAGGCGCGGACTGTCTTTCGACTATCGGATGTTTCCGTCAGATGGGAATTGAAATTGAAAAAGAAACTGATGGACAGATTCTCGTCCATGGAAAGGGAATCCGCGGACTTTCGGCTCCCGCCTCCACCCTGGATGTGGGAAACAGCGGAACGACAACCAGACTCATTTCCGGAATCTTAAGTGCCCAAAACTTTACTTCTGTGCTCTCCGGAGATGCTTCCTTGAATTCCCGTCCCATGGGGCGCATTATCCGCCCCCTCACTATGATGGGCGCCCGGATCAAAAGCCTCAACGGGAACGACTGTGCCCCTCTTCAGATCGATGGCCGGACAGACCTTCATGGAATCCATTATGATTCCCCTGTGGCGTCCGCCCAGGTGAAATCCGCTATCCTTCTGGCAGGTCTCTATGCAGACGGCAGCACTTCCGTCCGGGAGCCGGCTCTTTCCCGCAACCACACGGAATTGATGCTCTCCCAGTTTGGAGCGGATCTCCATACTGAGATCCTGCCGGACGGCTCCGCCAAGATCCGGATTTCTCCCTGTCAGGAGCTGTATGCGCAGGATCTACTGGTGCCTGGAGACATTTCCTCCGCCGCCTACTTTATTGCCGCAGCTCTTTTGGTTCCGGGATCGGAAGTCCTGATCAAAAATGTCGGCATCAACGAAACACGGGCAGGAATTTTAAAAGTCTGCCATGATATGGGCGCAGACATTACCTACCTCAATCAGAAGCAGGGCGTCGGCGAGCCTACTGCAGATCTTCTTGTCCGTCATTCACACCTGCACGGTGTCTGTGTCGAGGGTGCTCTGATTCCCACACTGATTGACGAAATTCCAATGATTGCCGTACTGGCTGCACTGGCGGACGGCACGACTGTCATCCGGGATGCAGCAGAACTCAAGGTCAAG
>CAJFMZ010000124.1 GCA_904393575.1 uncultured Sellimonas sp.
CCAAAGGGGGCAGACTGTAAATCTGTTAGCAACGCTTTCGGTGGTTCGAATCCACCTCCATCCACTTGCATATTTCATAGGAAATGTGCTATAATATATTATAACTTAATACTAACGCGGGGTGGAGCAGTCTGGAAGCTCGTCGGGCTCATAACCCGAAGGTCGTAGGTTCAAATCCTGCCCCCGCAATTTTTTTTGTCCTTTTTTAAATTAGAGGATGAGCCCAGATAGCTCAGTTGGTAGAGCAGAGGACTGAAAATCCTCGTGTCGCTGGTTCGATTCCGGCTTTGGGCATTGAAATTTAATTTCATATTATGGAGCATTAGCTCAGTCGGTAGAGCACTTGACTTTTAATCAAGTTGTCCGGGGTTCGAATCCCCGATGCTTCATTAAAATAGCCTCATATGAGTAAATACTCATGTGAGGTTTTTTTACAGAATTTTCTGAAATTCTTAGTTTCTCACTTCATTCTATAGAAAATATGTAATATTTTCATGAAAAAACTGAAATAAGTTTGACAGGAGACGTCTGGGACGATAAACTGAGATTAAGGAAAGAAGGAGAGAGGACTATGAGGAGAGCTTACGGAAAGATAAAGGCTGCGATTCTGGCTGCCTGTTTTTTTTCTATTGCAGCGGCGGTCGGATGCTCCGCAGAAGAAGAGACGGGGCAGGGCAGAATTTCAGAAGAAATATATCAGATGGGAAGTCAAAATGTAGAAGTGCAGATTGACCTGTCGGATGATTTTCAATGTACGGAACAAAGTGCGGATGAAGTTGTGCTGGATGGGGATGCAGGCGAGATCCGGATTGAATATATAGAAGGAGAAGGAATCTCCTCAGACAGATTTCCTGAATCAGAAACGGATTTCATTTTGATGTATGAGGATATCATAGGAAGCTCTTCTTATCAGGTTGAAGAGTTTCAATCCTATGAAAATGAGGGGCTTTATTATGCCACAATCCGATATGACTTTGAGAATGAGGTCAAGTACCTGATTGCTTCCGGAAAATTCGGAGCAAGTTATGGTTGCACGATTTCAGCGGTTCTGAATACAGGAAATCGGGAAACTGCGGAAGAAATAAAGGATGCGGTTTATAATGTAAAGGTATTTACAGAATAAGAACAGAAACATTGAAGTGAGTCGGCTGCCCTTTCCGGAAGGGCAGCATTTTTTAGGAGGAAAAATGACATTATATCAAAAACTGAAGCAGTATGGAGAATCGGATTATTATGGGTTTCATATGCCGGGACATAAGCGAAATACGCATTTTATGGAGGAGGACCTGCCTTATGGAATTGATATTACAGAAATTGAAGGCTTTGATGATCTTCATCACTGCCATGGCATTCTGAGAAAGGCACAGGAGAGAGCTGCCGCAGTCTATGGAGCTGGAGAAAGCCACTTCCTTGTAAATGGGAGTACAGTGGGAATTTTAAGTGCTCTGGCCGGGTGCGCCAGGAGAGGGGATATGGTACTGATTGCGCGAAACTGCCATAAGTCCGTGTATCATGCGGTAGAAATGTTTGGTCTAAAACCACGCTATCTTTACCCAAGAAAGGCAGAAGAGGAGGATTCGGTGCTGAGCGGACGGATCGATCCGCACGATGTGGAATCTATTCTGAAACAATATCCGGATATCCGGGCTGTGATGATTGTCTCTCCGTCTTATGATGGGGTTGTTTCGGACGTTAAGGGGATTGCGAAAGCAGCTCACCGGTTCGGAATTCCGCTGATTGTGGATGAGGCGCATGGAGCACATTTTGGATTTCACGACTATTTCCCGGAAAATGCGAATAGACTAGGAGCAGATATTGTAATACACAGTGTGCACAAGACACTGCCCTCATTGACCCAGACAGCGTTGCTCCATATGAATGGAACGCTGGTAAAGAGAACGAGGGTGCGGAGGTATCTTCATATGCTTCAGTCCAGCAGTCCTTCCTATGTGTTGATGGCTTCGATTGATGCCTGCATTCATATGCTGGAAACACGGAAAGAGGAAGTGTTTGATCACTATGTACAAAATCTGGAAACATTGAGGAGCAGGCTTCACGGACTGACACATGTAAGGATTTGTGAGTCGGCATCCTATGACAGGTCCAAAGTCGTGATTGCCTCGGATGGGACCATGCTTTCCAGCCAAGAGCTTTCCAGGATACTTCTGGATCAGTATCATCTTCAGATGGAAATGACAGCGGGAAACTATATTCTTGCCATGACGTCTGTAGCGGATACGAAAGAGGGGATGGAACGACTGGCAAAGGCCCTTCTTGAGATTGACAAACAGACGAAAACCTGTCAGGATAGTAAAAAGATACGGACTGAAATCCCGGAAGCGGAGCAGGTACAGCTTCCATGCTGGCGGGACGATATCGCAGAAGATGAAAGAAGATCGGTGGCCTTTGAAGACTGCGCCGGTGGAATTTCTCTTGATTATGCGTACTTATATCCGCCGGGAAGTCCGATCATTGTTCCAGGGGAAAGAATTTCCGAAGAAGCGTCAGAGATGCTCTGCCAGTATCGGGACGCAGGATTTTCTATTGAAGGAACAGAGGAGGAAAACAGGATAGGAGTGTGGATAAATGGGTAAGATTTTCTGCCTGATGGGGAAAAGTTCCTCCGGGAAGGATACCATTTTTAAGGAAATAAAAAAGAAAATGCCATTTCTTCAGACGGTGACGATCTATACGACGAGACCGATGCGGGAACATGAGCGGGATGGAGAAGAGTATTTCTTTGTAGGAGAAGAAGCACTGGATGCCTTTCAGAGGGACAACCGCGTGATTGAGCTTCGGGAGTACCATACAGTACACGGCATCTGGAAATACTTTACAGCCGATGATGGGAAAATCTGTCTGGATGAGCACGATTATCTGATGATTGGAACGCTGGAATCCTATAAAAAAATTTCCGCTTATTTTGGGGAAAACAAAGTCATCCCGGTTTATGTGGAGGTGGAGGACGGAGAACGGCTTTTCCGGGCACTTTCCAGAGAACGGATGCAGGAACACCCAAAATACGCAGAGATGTGCAGAAGATTCCTTGCGGATACGGAAGATTTCAGTGAGAAGAATCTGCAAAGATGTGGGATAGAGAAACGGTTTCAAAACATAGTGCTGGAAGAATGTCTGAATGAAATTATGCTATATATTCAGAGCTGTTTGTGATATAATTACATTGGATTAGATTTACCATAATCGGGGATTGACATAGAAAAAGAAGGTGAAAAGAATGACGGGATTTAAAGATGTTGTTGGACGCAAGGATTTAGTATCCTATATACAAAAGGCCGTTACGCAGAATCAGATTTCCCATGCCTACATTTTAAATGGAGAGCGCGGATCGGGAAAAAAGATGTTTGCGCAGTTGTTTGCAATGACACTTCAGTGCGAACGGGGCGGTCCGGAACCATGCAATGAATGTCATTCCTGCCGGCAGGCGCTGTCAGGAAATCATCCGGATATTATCCGTGTTGTTCATGAGAAGCCGAATACAATCAGTGTTGAGGAAGTGCGTACACAGATCAACAACGATATTATGATCCGGCCGTACAATGGAAAATACAAAATCTATATTGTTCCGGATGCGGATATGATGACCACACAGGCACAGAATGCTCTGCTGAAAACGATCGAGGAGCCGCCGGAGTACGCGGTGATTTTCCTTCTTACAGAAAATGCGGACAGCCTTCTTCCGACGATTTTGTCTCGGTGTGTGATGCTGAAGATTAAGAATGTAAAGGATGCGCTGATCAAGAAATACCTGATGGAGCAGATGCAGATACCGGACTATCAGGCGGATGTCTGCACCGCATTTGCCCAGGGCAATATGGGAAAGGCGATCATGCTTGCCACATCAGAGCATTTTAACGAGATCAAGGAAGAGACGCTCCAGATGATGAAATACATCAAGGACATGGAGCTGCCGGAGCTTTTGAAGACACTCAAAAGCCTGACCTCTTACAAGATGGAGATCAATGACATTCTGGATCTGATCAGCGTATGGTACCGGGATGTCCTGTTGTATAAGGCGACAAAGGACATCAACGGCGTAATCTTTTCCGATCAGATGAAATATATCAAAGAGCAGGCAAATACGAGCTCCTATGAGGGAATCGAGACGATTCTCAAGGCTCTTGAGACAGCCAAGGTACGTCTGAAGGCGAATGTAAACTTTGAGCTTGTCATGGAGCTGCTGCTACTGACTATAAAGGAGAACTAAGATATGACAAGAATTATTGGAGTCCGGTTTCGGCCGGCCGGAAAGATTTATTACTTTGCGCCCGGAAAATTCCACATCAAAAAGGGACAGCAGGTAATTGTCGAGACGGCAAGAGGAGTCGAATTTGGAAATGTTGTAATTGGACCCAAGGAAGTGGAGGACAATCAGATTACACAGCCGTTAAAGTCCGTCATCCGGCTTGCGACAAATGAGGACAGGCGGATCGAAGAACGAAACAGGGAAAAGGAAAAAGAGGCTTTTCAGATTTGTCTGGAAAAGATCCGGAAGCATAAGCTGGAGATGAAACTGATCGATGTGGAGTATACATTTGACAACAATAAAGTGCTCTTCTATTTTACAGCGGACGGACGGATCGATTTCAGGGAACTGGTAAAGGATCTGGCGGCAGTATTCCGGACAAGGATCGAGTTGAGACAGATCGGTGTCCGGGATGAGACAAAGATCCGGGGCGGCATCGGAATCTGCGGAAGAGAGCTCTGTTGCCATACGTACCTGTCGGAGTTTGCCCCGGTATCCATCAAGATGGCAAAAGAGCAGAACCTCTCTCTGAATCCGACCAAGATTTCCGGAGTGTGCGGAAGACTGATGTGCTGCCTGACAAATGAGCAGGAAACATACGAGAAGCTCAACAGCCGGCTTCCGTCTACAGGGGATACGGTGACGACACCGGAAGGGCTCAAAGGCGAGGTGCAGAGCCTAAGCGTCCTGCGTCAGCTTGTCAAAGTGGTTGTGACACTGGAGAATGATGAGAAAGAGATCCGGGAGTACAAGGCTTCGGAGCTGAAATTCAGACCGAGAAGAAAGAAAAGCGATATGAAACTCTCAAAAGAAGAGATGAAGGAACTTGCGGCACTGGAAAAAAATGAAGGAGCGTCGAAGCTGGACAATGTGTAAGTTGAAAGAAGGAGAACGGCTGGATGATCTGCAGACTCATGGTTATGAGATCATTCAGCATCCTGGGAAATTCTGCTTCGGAATGGATGCGGTCCTGCTGGCCAGTTTTGCGAAGATGAAAAAGGGAGAGCGTGCCCTTGATATCGGAACCGGGACAGGAATTATCCCGATTCTGATGACCGTAAAGACGGACGGGGAGGATTTCACCGGTCTGGAGATCCAGGAGGAAAGTGCGGACATGGCAAGGCGAAGTGTTCTGCACAATCATCTGGAAGATAAAATTACCATAAAAACAGGCGATATCAAAGAAGCGGCAGACTATTTTCCGGCTGCTTCTTTTGACGTCATTACAACCAATCCGCCTTATATGATCGGGCAGCACGGAATTACGAATACAAGCAGCGCAAAGACGATCGCCAGGCACGAAGTCTTGTGTACCCTGGATGATATCCTGAGAGAAAGCGCAAGGCTTCTGAAATTTCACGGCAGATTTTACATGGTACACCGCCCGTTCCGCCTGGCGGAAATCTTTACGAAGATGGCGGAGTATGGGATCGAACCGAAAAGAATGCGGCTGGTGCATCCGTATGTGGACAAGGAGCCGAACATGGTTCTGATCGAAGGGAGCAATAAAGGCAGATCGAGGATTCAGATTGAGCCGCCTCTGATTGTCTATGAAAAAGATGGAAACTATACGAAGGAGCTGCTTCTCAACTACGGGATGGGAAGAGCCGGGGAAGAGTAAAGGAGAAATCATGTCAGGAACATTATACTTGTGCGCCACTCCGATCGGAAATCTGGAGGATATGACATTCCGGGTCATACGGACACTCAAAGAGGTGGATCTGATCGCGGCAGAGGATACGAGAAACAGTATCAAACTGCTGAATCACTTTGAGATCCATACTCCGATGACCAGTTATCATGAGTACAATAAAATGGAAAAAGGAAGAAAACTGGTGGAAAAGCTGCAGGAGGGGATGAATATCGCCCTGATTACCGATGCGGGAACGCCGGGGATCTCGGATCCGGGGGAGGAGCTTGTGAAGATGTGCCGGGAGGCAGGAGTCGAAGTCACTTCTCTTCCGGGAGCATGTGCGTGTATCACAGCACTTACGATATCCGGTATGCCTACCAGACGATTTGCTTTTGAAGCGTTTCTTCCTCCGGATAAAAAGGAGCGCCAGCAGATTCTTGCGGAAATGAAAGAGGAGATGAGGACGATTATTCTCTACGAGGCGCCCCACAGACTGGTAAAGACGCTGAAGGAGCTTGCGGGGATTCTCGGCGGGGAGCGGAGAATTACCGTATGCAGAGAGCTGACCAAGAAGCATGAGACAGCCTACACAGATACGCTGGAGGGGGCGGTGCAGTTTTACGAAGAACATCCGCCAAAGGGCGAGTGTGTGCTCGTCCTGGAAGGAAAGAGCAAAGAAGCGGCGGAAGAGGAAAAAAAGGCCCGATGGATGAGCCTTTCAGTGGAAGAACATGTGCAGATGTACCTGGATCAGGGGCTGGAGAAGAAAGAAGCCATGAAGCGGGCGGCCAAAGACCGGGGCGTCAGTAAACGCGATATCTACCAGGAGATTGTCGGGAAAAACTGACAAAATTTGCGGAAAATGTGTTCAGCACCTTGTACAAAATCCTAAAAAATGTTTGTGCAATCATGCCCTAGCGTTTTTTGGGATTTTTTTTTATACTATTTACATCGAGAAAAACGGTATAAGATTTAGGAGGAAACACCAATGGCAAGTT
>CAJFMZ010000125.1 GCA_904393575.1 uncultured Sellimonas sp.
ATACACCTATAGCTCAGGGGATAGAGCACCGCCCTCCGGAGGCGGGTGCGGCGGTTCGAATCCGCCTAGGTGTGTAGAAAGACCTGTCGGAGTTCCGGCAGGTTTTTTTGTGCAAAAAAGGAGAAACAGCCGGAAACTGTCTCCCCCTTTTTATTACTCGGTAAATCGGCCTTGCCTGAGCATTTCAATTTCATGGCGGTAAGGCGGCAGCGTCTTTTTCGGATCCTCCGGAGACGGAAGATAAGGAGTCTCCAGAATTTTTGGAATATCCATAAAATCCGGGTGGTGCACAATCGAGGCAAGTGCATCAAACCCGATTTCACCGTAGCCGATATTTGCATGCCGGTCTTTCTTTGCGCCCTTTGGATTTTTGCTGTCGTTAATGTGAAAGACGGCAATCTGATCTTTTCCAAGGATCCGGTCAAAGTGGTCGATCACACCATCGAAATCATTGCGAATATCGTATCCACTGTCATGGGTATGGCAGGTGTCGAAGCAGACTCGCAGTTTTTCGTTGTATGTTACGCCGTCATAGATTCTGGCCAGCTCCTCAAATGTGCGTCCAAGCTCCGAACCTTTCCCTGCCATGGTTTCCAGAGCGATCTGGCAAGGAGTATCTTTGGTCAGTACTTCATTGAGCCCTTTGACGACCTGGGCAATCCCGGCTTCTACACCGGCACCCACATGGGCACCTGGATGCAGAATCAATGTATGACTTCTGCATGCCGCGGTCCGTTCGATCTCCAGAGCAAGAAACTCAACAGCAAGCTGAAATGTCTCAGGCTTTAGGGAATTTCCAAGATTTATGATATAAGGGGCATGGACTACGATATCAGAAATGTGATGGGCATTCATATAGTCCCAGGCTTCTGGTATCCGCAGTTCACTGATTTCCTTGCGGCGGGTATTCTGGGGCGCACCTGTGTAAAACATGAAGGTGTCTGCCTGATAGGAGACCGCTTCTTTGGCCGAGCCAAGCAGCATGTCTTTTCCGCTCATTCCAACATGGGAACCAAGAAGCGGAGTCAGTCTTTTTTCTTTTGTCATAATTTCATCCTCTCAAAACAATAATAATTTCTGTTATTATATAATGGAAAAGAAAAAAAGGCAAGACCGTAAAAATATGGTTGTTGGAGGTTCTTTCCTATGTTAGAATAAAAAGAACGCAAAAGATTAACAAAGAGAAATAAAGAAAGAAGGACGGATGAGATGAAAAAACTGGTAGATTTTCTGGAAGAGGAAATGAAAGCAGCGTTTGAAAAAGCAGGATATGATGGAAGCTTTGCGAAAGTGACCTTATCCAATCGTCCGGATTTATGTGAATATCAGTGCAATGGGGCGATGGCAGCGGCTAAGACCTACCACAAGGCTCCGATTATGATTGCCGGGGATGTGACAGCATATCTCACAGAGAGCGAGGCACTGGAAGATGTGCAGGCGGTAAATCCGGGATTTATCAACATGAAAGTGAAAAAAGAGTTCCTTTCTTCCTATGCAGAAGAAATGAGAAATGCGGATCAGCTCGGTGTCGAGCAGGCGTCTGAAAAAAAACGGATCATTATGGATTTTGGCGGAGCAAATGTGGCCAAACCTCTGCATGTAGGCCACCTGCGTTCAGCGGTGATTGGAGAAAGCTTAAAGAGAATTCTCAGATTTAAAGGTCATGAGGTGATTGGGGATGTCCATCTGGGGGACTGGGGATATCAGATGGGACTTGTCATTACGGAACTTCAGAAACGGAATCCGGATCTTCCGTATTTTGATGAACAGTATACCGGGGAGTATCCGGAAGAAGCGCCGTTTACGATCAATGATCTGGAAGAGATCTATCCTTATGCAAGCGCGTATGCAAAGGAACATGAGGAGTATAAAGAGGAAGCGCTCAAGGCGACATTTGAGCTTCAGAACGGCAGAAGAGGTTACCGGGCGCTCTGGAAACATATCATGAATGTATCGATTTCTGATTTGAAAAAGAACTATGCCAATCTGAATGTAACCTTCGATCTCTGGAAAGGCGAGGCAGACGCACAGCCTTATATTCCGGATATGGTGGAAATGCTCAAGGAGAAAGGCTTTGCTCATCTGGACCAGGGCGCTCTGGTCGTGGATGTCAAAGAGGAGACGGATACCAAGGAGATTCCGCCATGTATGATTCTGAAGTCTGACGGCGCGGCACTCTACGATACGACAGACCTGGCGACTCTGGTGGAAAGAGAAAAGCTGTATCAGCCGGATGAAGTCATCTATGTAGTGGATAAGCGTCAGGAACTTCACTTTGTCCAGGTATTCCGCTGTGCAAAGAAAACAGGAATTGTTCCGGAAAATACAAAGCTGACCTTTATCGGTTTTGGAACGATGAACGGGAAAGATGGAAAGCCGTTCAAGACAAGAGCCGGCGGCGTGATGCGCCTTTCCGATCTGATCCGTGAAATCAATGAAGAAATGTATCAGAAGATCACGGAAAACCGGACTGTTGCACCGGAGGAAGCGGAAAAGACAGCGCAGATGGTGGGACTGGCAGCATTAAAATACGGGGACCTTTCCAATCAGGCATCCAAGGATTATGTCTTTGACCTGGATAAATTTTCCTCCTTCGAAGGAAATACAGGACCGTACATTCTCTATACGATTGTCCGGATCAAATCGATTTTAAATAAGTATAAAGAGAACGGCGGACATCTGGAAACCTGTTCGATCAAGACACCTCATTTTGATTCTGAGAGAGCACTGATGCTGGAGGCGGCGAAGTTTACGGCAGTTCTGGATCAGGCTTATGAGGAGCTTGCGCCGCATAAGATCTGCGGATATATTTACGATCTGGCGAACAGCTTTAACAGATTTTATCACGATAACCGGATTCTTGGGGAAGAAGATGAGGAAAAGAAACAGGGATATATCGCACTGCTGGATCTCGTGAGAAGAATTCTGGAGACAGCTATTAACCTGCTTGGATTTGAAGCGCCGGAAAGGATGTAATGAGGATATGACAAAGCAGCTGTATAATCAGGATGTTTATATGAAAACCTTTACCGGGAAGGTGCTTTCCTGCCGCAAAGAGCAGGATCAGGACCGTTATGAAGTTGTACTGGATCAGACAGCCTTTTTCCCGGAAGGCGGCGGGCAATACGGAGATGTCGGCTGGCTCTCCGGAACCGCAGTGACAGATACACAGGAAAGAGACGGGGAAATCATCCATTATACGAAGGAACCTCTGGAAGAGGGAAGCCTGGTTGAGGGTGTGATTGACTGGAAGATCCGTTTTTCCCGTATGCAGCAGCATACGGCGGAACACATTCTGTCCGGACTGGTGCATAAACGGTTCGGCTATCAGAATGTTGGCTTCCATCTTGGAGATGATCTTTGTACTATGGATTTTGACGGACCAGTGACGAAAGAAGAAATGGAGGAGATGGAACAGGAGGCCAATCAGGCTGTCTATCAGAATATCCCGGTTCAGATTCTCTATCCTTCTGCGGAGGAGCTGGAAACAATGGAATATCGAAGCAAGATCGAGATTAACGGACAGGTGCGTATCGTCTGGATCCCTGGATATGACCGGTGTGCCTGCTGTGCAACCCATGTGGGAAATACAGGGGAGATCGGACAGATCAAGGTCATTGGTCTGATGAATTATAAAGGCGGTGTGCGGGTAACCATGGTCAGTGGTGACCGGGCCCTTGCAGATCATGAAAAGCGCGAAAAAGATATGAAAGAAATTTCTGCCATGCTTTCCGCAAAGGAAGATGAACTGCCGGAGGCGGTGAAAAGACTGAAAGATGAATTGGAAAGCCAGAAGCATCAGATCACGGAACTGCAGAGGAAGATGACGGTACTGAAAGCACAGCAGATACCGGAAGGAACATACAGCCAGTGTCTGTTCGAGGAGGATCTGGATCAGACCGGTATCCGGGAACTGATGAATCACGTATTGGAGCGAGGCGTGACAGTCTGCGGTGTTTTCCTGAATCGTGGAGAACAACAGTACCAGTATGTGATCGGAAGCAGGGAAAAAGATATCCGGGATCTTGGCAAAAAGCTAAATGAGAGATTCCAGGGGCGCGGAGGCGGAAAGCCGGGAATGATCCAGGGATCTCTGACCGGAGAGGAAAAAGAAGTCAAAGCATTTTTTGAGGAGATAGTCAATGTGGAATAATCAGCCAAACAAAAGACCGGGAAGCCCGATTGCGGGAATCGTTATTCCGATTCTGATTTACTGGGGAATGAATTTTCTGGTGGATGTCGTCGTAGTCGGTGCTTATATGGCGGCGCGTGTGCAGGAGCTTATGCGTGCGTATGAAAGCCAGGCGGCCCTCCAGGCATTTATGGAACAGACGATGACATTTGCCCTGAGCCATTCAACGGAAATCACCTCGGCGGCAGCAATTTTGACTCTTCCGTTTTACATTTATATGATGAGAAAAGATGAACGGTACCGGAAACTGTTTACCGTTCCAGAGCCGGATCCATGGAAAGTGCCGGTGTGGAAGTATCTCTTCCCTGCAATCCTCGGAATCACAGCCGGTATTGCGCTGAACAATATCCTGATTTTGAGCAATATCAGCAGCATCAGCGCAGCGTACCAGACAACAGCAGAGGGATTATATGCGGCGCCGCTTCCTGTCGAAGTCATCGGACTGGGAGTTCTGATCCCGATCCTGGAAGAGTGTCTGTACCGGGGCGTGATCTTCAGGAGACTGCGGGATCTGATGGATGCGAAGAAAGCAATCCTGTTTTCAGCATTGATTTTTGCTGTCGTACATGGAAACATTGTACAGTTTTTGTATGCGTTCGTCTTCGGACTGATTTTGTCTTATGTTTATGAGACCTTTGAAAGCATAAAGGCTCCGATTGTTCTGCACTGCGCGGCAAATCTGTGTTCGGTTGTGCTGACGGCCTGCAATGGATACGGATGGATCTTCCGGACGCCGCTTCGGATGGGAATCGTCACCGTAGTATGTGCATTTGTGGCGTCTGTGTTTTTTGTGCAGATCCGGAACATGGAGCATTCGAAAAAAATGTTACAAAATTATTAAAATTCATTGCAAATCAGAAAAGAATGAGATATACTAGTCCATGTAGTATAAAAAATGAAGGACCGAAAGAGTTCGGACATGCAGTTTTAGACAGGAGAGAATAGAATGAACAAATTTGGGAAGAGACTGGTGATAGCATTGATGGCAAGTTCAATGCTTGCAACTCCGGTTTATGCGGCACCGAATACGGATGAAATTCAGGCTGAAAAGGAACAGAAAGAAAAAGAAGTAGAGTCTGTACAGGCACAGCTGCAGACGATGGTTTCCAAGATTTCTGAGACAGAAGAAAAGCTGATCAGCAAAGGAGAAGAAATTCAGCAGGCAAAAGAGGATCTGGCTGAAGCTGAGGCAAAGCAGGAACAACAGTATGAATCGATGAAAGTCCGGATTAAATATATGTATGAACAGGGTGACAGCAAAGCTCTGGAAGATCTGTTTACATCGAATAGTATTGCGGATTTCCTGAATCAGGCGGATTATATTGAGACTGTACATAATTATGACAGGGAAAAGCTGCAGGAATATGTAGATACGAAGAATCAGATTGCGGCATTAAAGGAATCCCTGGAAGAAGATCTTGCAAATCTGGAGAAGATGCAGACATCCTTTGAAAACCAGAAAGCACAGTTGAGCGAGACACTGGAGACGAAACAGGCAGAGGTAGCAAACCTGGATCAGGAACTCCAGGAGGCGATTGCGCAGGCTGCAGCGGAAGAGGAAGCAAGAAGAAAAGCAGCAGAGGAAGCGCAGCGGAAAGCTCAGGAAGAGGCAGCGGCAAAGGCGGCTTCTTCATCAAATACAGGCGCATCTTCCAGCCAGACGAGTACATCTTCCAGCCAGAACAGCAATAAAAATCAAACATCATCTGGAAACAGCACATCCGGCGGAGGAAGCACAAGCAGCGGTTCAACGGGAACTTCTTCCTCAAATAGCACGGGATCTGCAAATAGTGGAACGACAAACACCGGCACATCCGGCAGCACAGCTTCAAAACCGAGCACCGGATCCAAGCCAAGTACCGGATCCAGTTCCTCCAGTTCCAGTTCAGGATCCAGCACAAGTAACGCAAGCGCTGCAAGTGCAATCGTGAGTGCTGCACGGAGCTGTCTGGGAACTCCGTATGTATGGGCAGGAAATACACCGGGAGTTGGACTGGACTGTTCGGGACTTGTAAAATACTGCCACAGCGTAGCAGGTATCAGTGTAGCAAGGACATCTTCAGCACTGGGATCAGGTGGTAAAGCGGTATCCAGCCCGAAGCCGGGAGATGTGGTATGTTATGTTGGACATGTTGGTATCTACATTGGAGGCGGCCAGATGATTCATGCACCGCAGCCGGGAGATGTGGTAAAGGTTCAGAGCGTTTATGGCAGTCCATGGTACAGAAGATACTGGTAAAATAAGAAATCATTGTGTTTATGAAAAAACGGCTTGCACAGCCGTTTTTTCTATGTTATACTACGAATGTTGCAAAAAAACACGCATGCGGTTACTTTCGGAGGTGCCGGCAGGATCTGCGGTCCCGGAGGGCAGAAACATGCGGAAGTAAAAAACCAAAACAGATGGAGGAAGAAACATGAGCGTTATTTCAATGAAACAACTTTTGGAAGCCGGTGTTCATTTTGGACATCAGACAAGAAGATGGAACCCTAAGATGGCTGAGTACATCTACACAGAGAGAAACGGAATCTACATCATCGATTTACAGAAATCCGTTGGTAAAGTAGATGAGGCTTATCAGGCTGTATCCGATATTGCAGCAGAAGGCGGCACAATCCTTTTCGTAGGAACAAAGAAACAGGCTCAGGATGCGATCAAGACAGAGGCAGAGCGTTGCGGA
>CAJFMZ010000126.1 GCA_904393575.1 uncultured Sellimonas sp.
GCGGCAACCTAATGGACAGTGGCTGAAATCCATCAAATTTAAGCTGCCTATCATTGAGGAAGATATGAGCATCAGTTTGGACAATGAAGAACAAGTTGAAACTGTCGCTCTGCTCACGAGAAAAGCCCAGTAAATTGAGGGGTTCCACCGATTTATGGCGGAAATATTTCTTTTTCAAAGATATAAGTGAGTAAAAATATTATAGGCACTGGATGATATTGAAATAAATATTGTACGCTGTCTTCCCGTATAGTAGTATATGGAAAGGAACGACTGTTTTACGTTTATCAGATCATGTTTTAAGCATAGAAAAAACCACCCCGAAACTTTGTCTGAGTGAAAAGGTGGTAATTTCTATGTTGCTATTCTCTTTTTGAAAGTTTGCCATCCGGTTACTTGCGGATGGCACTTTTCATCCTGCGGTTCAAAATAAGTAAACAGGCCACCAGAAGGATCGGAAAGAATGTGGCGGTCAGTAATCCTGCTTTCAGATTGCCGCCAGCCAGTTCCGAAAAATTTCCTACTATTGCCGGGCTTACTGTACCGCCAAAATCTCCAGCTAACGCTAAAAATGCAAACATAGCGGTACCGCCCTGCGGACATTTTTGGGAAGAAAGACTGATCGTGCCCGGCCACATAATACCTACACTGAAACCACAAATGGCACATCCGGCCAGTCCAAGAATCGGGACAGGGGAAAGAGAGGCCAGCAAATAACATGCTACGCAAAGCAGACCGCTCAGCAGCATGGTTTTGGTCAGGTTCAGTTTCTCACTCATTTTGCCGTACAGCATACGGGAAATTCCCATGAAAACGGCGAACAGGCAAGGACCGGCCAAATCCCCGATGGTTTTGGACACACCGAGAGCAGATTCTGTAAATGCAGATGCCCACTGTGCCATCGATGCTTCGGATGCGCCGGCACAAATCATCAGAAGAATCATCATCCAAATCAATGGCAGGCGGAGCAGCTTGCGAATGGGCAGACTTTCGCCATCTTCCACCAGGCGTTCGATCGGACAGGTGAGAAACTGAAAGACATTTACCAACGGTACCAGTGCCCAGATCAGTGTGAGGATCTTCCAATTCTCAATACCAAATACTGCAAAAAAGAGTGTGGAGCCTAAGATCACGCCAACCGCACCCCAGCAGTAAAAAGAGTGCAGTAAACTCATCACACCGTCCTTGTTTTCAAAAGGACAGGCTTCTACAATCGGGCTCACCAGCACTTCTACAAGGCCGCTGCCGATAGCATAAAATACCACAGCGATGAGAATTCCCAGAAATGGTACAGGGAGTACTTCCGGGAGAACTGCCATCAGCACAAGTCCTGCGGCGGAAACGACCTGAGAGATCACCACACAGATACGGTAACCGATTATGTCGGCAAACCTGGTTGCTCCAAGGTCAACCAACAGCTGGGTCAGATAAAACACAACCGGAATCAGAGCGATCTTTTCCAATGAGATTCCGTAAGTGTGTTGAAAGGTCAAAAACAGAAGCGGTGCAAAATTGGCGGCGATAGCCTGGGTGACAAATCCCATATAGCAGGCAACCAGTGTCTTTTGATACTTACGATTTTCGGACATATCACTCATCAACCTCCATCTGCCTGATCAGGCTTTTGTTGAAACATTGAAATTTCATTGTAGATCTCCTTTCTAGACTCGAATAAACGTATTATATAATCAATTTTTTCAAAGATAAAGGTACTATAGCGTCAAGTCAAAGCATTATTTACCCAATCCGTATTTTTCTCGGTGAATATCCATATCTTTTGCGAAACTGGCGGCTGAAGTAATTTACAGAATGAAATCCGCAGGAAAAACTGATCTCCTGCAGCGTCAGTGTGGTTTCATGCAGCAAACGTCTGGCTGTTTGCAGGCGGTAGTTAATAAGCGCCTCCACAGGGGAACAGCCCAGGTAGGACTGGAAACAGCGGCCTGCTTCGCTTCGGCTGATATGGGCGGCACCGGCGATATCTGACAGAGTGATCTTTCCAGCGTAGTTTTCATAAATATAAGACAGCATTTTCTGAAGGCGTATCTGAGTGTTCAGTTGTACCCGCGATGCATCGGACTTCGGCAGGGAATCCAAATTGCGAAAGATGGCTTCCAATATACAGCAGATGCTCCGCTGGACCGCCAGTTCGTAACAATCGGACTGTTCCTGCATAGCGCGATAGGCGGTGTGAATCCTCTGGAGAACCTCCTGCCACAGGTCATTGTCATGACGAAACACAATAAAGGGCAGAGTGTTACACGCCAGGATCGGTCGGATGTATTTCTGGTAAATGGGACTGTTTTCCGGAGCAACTACGGTACCGGAAAAAACAATGTTTGGCAGGGGGTCCGGTTCTAGTCCGGAGAGCTGCCGGATTCCGTGGAGCATATTCTGATTGACGAAAATACTGTCCCCAGGTTCCAGAATCGTATGGGTTTGTCCCACCTGAAAGTCCAGAACATTGCTTTGCGCTGTGGCAATCTCAAAGTAGGGATGCCAGTGCATGGGTCCCGCATGATTGGGCAAATCGGCAAGTTCATCACAATAAAATGTAATGGGAAAAGTTGAGCTGTCATGTGGTATCTGCTCTTGTAATTGATGATCAAGTATGATTGGCATAGTGTAGTCCTTTACTTATAGATAATTATCATTTTTTCGGAGGATCAGCAGCATCCGTTTTGCATCTATTATACCTTGTACAATCAAAGCGGGCAAATGTTTTCCGCGGGGAGCTCTGCTTCCAGAGATGGATAAGCATCATAGCTTTCTTTCATGCATGGATGACCGTGACACTTTTTTACGTACATCCCAATGGAATCCATCCGGACCAATGAAAAGTACACATTGTGACCGATCGCTTTACGTGGTAGTATATGGAAAGGAAGGATCGGAGAAATCTGTATTTTTTCTATCAATCATAACTATCACTTGACTGTAAAGTTCCTTTACCCCTTATCATTTCGTTATCATAACAAAGGAGGAACATGCCGATGACGATCAAAGAAGTGGAAGAACGGTCCAACATGACGCGGGCGAATATCCGGTTTTATGAAAAAGAAGGACTCATCACGCCGCAGAGGGATCCGAATGGTTACCGAAATTATACAGAACAGGATGTAGATATATTAAAACGGATCCGGCTGCTTCGGACAATTCATCTCGGCCTGGAGGAGATCCGGTCTTTAAGTGAGAAAGAAAGCGAGTTGACCGATGTTCTTCTGATCCATTTAAGGACACTGGAAAAAGAGCAAAGGGATCTGGAACAGTCAAGAGTGATCTGTGAACAGCTGTGCAGGGATCAGGCGTCTTATGAAACGTTTGACCCGGAACATTATTTCAATCTTCTGGAAAAGGTGCCTTCAGAAATTCCGGCGGAGTTACAAGCAGACTCACTTCCAAAAGTGAGAGCGCCTTGGAAACGGTATTTTGCCAGAATGATCGATGAAACAATCTATCTGATTTTCTGGAATCTGATTCTGGCGCTTGGCTTTCATATGAATATCAGACAAACAGGATGGAGATTCGTAGTCATAGGAATCATAATACAGTCCGTTTTACCTCTTCTGGCAGAACCGGTCTTGCTTTCAAGATTTGGTACGACACCAGGGAAACTTCTGTTTGGCTTTCGGGTGTCGGCAGAAAGTGGTGCACGGCTTACATGGAGGGAGGCTTATGACAGAACAGGGCTTGTTTTGAAAAGAGGACTGGGGTTCTATATTCCGGTTTACGGGCTTATTCGAGAATATCTTTCTTACAGGGATTGTAAAAAAGGAGAAATTCTTGAGTGGGAAGAAGATACTGTTCTCACGCTGGATGAGCGGCATATGAGGTGGAAAGTGGCAGCGGTAGTCCTGGTACTGAGTGTACTTGATGTCCTGAATTATTTTGTGTGGCAGGCAGGTGCACTGCCGCGGAACAGGGGAAATATTACGGCAGCACAGTATGCCGAGAATTTCAACGATATGCAGAAATTCTATCAGATTGACCATCAGCTGAATCTTCCGGAGTTTTTACCCCCGTTCGGCGATTCCAGGAAGCTGCTGAATCAGGACGGTGATTGGGAAAAGATGTCCGGAAAACCGTATATCGTTGACAACGGAGTGGATTATCCGGATCTTCCAAGAATTCTTTTTACGGAAAAAGATGGTGTCTTGACAGAAATTTCGTTTTCTTCCGAGTATAAAGATGAGAAGGTGGAAATCCCGGTGTATGGGGATCTGATGGCATTAGCAGCGCTTTCCTATATTTGTGCGCAGGACGACTACCACCTGTTGCCTTCTCCGCCTTCGCGCCTCTACAGCCGGGTGAAAGAATATGGGGATCAATGCAGTGATTTTGTGATTTCCGAGGCAGGAGTTAAAGTGCAGGCATCGTTTGATTACAGCGGGTATGAGTTTCGGCAGGCGCAGTATGGAAGCAGTGATGTACTTGTGCCGGTGTATGGGGAGGATGCATATTTCCATGTGGATTTCCGGATCTGGCAGGAGTAGTTAGTGTATAATTATTGTTGGCAAAGATAGGAGTTATTCCTAAATAAAACGGAAGTAGAGAAAATCCCTACTTCCCAATCATACCGTATGAGAAAGGAAACATGCATGATATTTATAGAAACACGCTATCAGCGTGGACAAACGAGAGAATGGGATATGACCCGGTGAGAGAGTCCCAGGTGTTTGAAAAATAGACAGCGAAGAGTTTGAGGAATAGAAAGCAGTTGGCGGAGGTGGATAAAGTGACAACAAAAGAAAGTGTTCTCGCCCTGTTTGAAGAGCAGAGGGGAGCCTATTTTTCTGGAGAGGAGATTGCGGTCAGGCTTGCAGTTTCACGGGCGGCAGTGTGGAAAGCGGTAAACAGCCTCCGAAAGGAGGGGTACGAAATTGACGCAGTCCCAAATAAGGGCTACTGTCTTGCGGTTGATACGGATATGTTATCTGCCCAGGGAATTGAAAAATATCTGGATGAGGAAGGACAAAAAACAAAGTTATGTGTTCTTCCGGAGGCGGAATCCACCAATACGCTTCTCAGAGAAAAAGCAAACAACGGATTTCCGGAAGGAACCGTGGTTCTTGCCAGTACCCAGACGAAGGGACGGGGAAGGAGAGGCCGGAGTTTCTATTCTCCGGCAGATACCGGTCTCTATCTGAGCATTTTGCTGAGACCCGATGGGATGACGCCGGATCAGGCGGTGAAGATCACGACAATGGCTGCCATTGCAGTGTGTGAAGCGGTGGAGGAGATTTCCGGAAAAGAGACCTGGATCAAGTGGGTCAATGACATTTATCAGGAAGGTCGGAAGATCAGCGGAATTCTTACAGAGGCATCCATCAGTATGGAAAATGGTAGTGTGGAATATGTCATCCTGGGAATTGGAGTAAATGTCTATCCGCCAAAAGAGGGATTCCCGGAAGAAATCAAAGAGACTGCAGGAGCGGTCTTTGAGGAGAAGCAGCAGGATGGGAAGAACAGACTGGCGGCACAGATTATCAATCATTTTTTTGAGGAATACAGAAAGACGGACCGGACAGATTATGTGGAAAAGTACCGTGCCAAAAGTCTTGTAGTGGGGAAAAAGATCACGGTACTCTCCCCGTCCGGCGACAGAACAGCACAAGCACTGGATGTGGATCAGGACTGCCATTTGATTGTGCAGTACGAAAATGGTCAGACAGAACGGCTGTCCTCCGGGGAGATCAGTGTACGGATTTCGTAAACATCTGATCGGGTTCTGGGCGTAAAAAAACCGGGCAGGATGTGCCCGGCCTTTCGATGTTCAATTAATACCATCCAAATAGTGAAGTGTTTCCATTCAGCCTGCTGATAGCGGATAGCTCGGACGGAGTCAGCTCAAAATCCAGTACAGCCGGGTTTTCTGCCATCCGTTCCCGATGAACGGATTTCGGTAAGCCTCTACTGAATGGATTTTCCAAGATCGTAAGCCTGCTGAAGTTCCGGTTTGCCGTCGATGTCACCGATATCGCCATTTCCGCCGGCAAGAACGTGGCCGAGATTTTCCCATTTGAGATGTTCCATCAGATGAGCATAGTAGAGAAGGACATCTTCAAATCCATTTCCTTCTGCTGCCATCAGTAGCGCAGATGAGCGGCCGTGCCCTCTGAGAAGGTTGCCGTCCCCTTCTTCCAGCGCGAACAGTCGGTCCACTGCGGTCCGAAGCTGCCCGCTCATGTTCCAGTAATATAATGGGGAAGCGAGTACGATCACATCACAGTCCCGGACAGCCGGATAGATCTGATTCATATCGTCCTGCTGAACACAAGGACAGTCCTTGCTGCTGTGTCCGCCAAAGCATCCTCTGCAGCCATGGATGTTCATGCCGCCAAGAAAGAATTCGGTGACTGTATTGCCGGAGGCTTCGGCGCCTTCCGTAAATGATTTTACAAGAGCTGATGTATTGCCCTTTTTGCGAGGGCTTCCGTTTAAGATTACTATTTTTTTACTCATTTCATTCTCTCCTTTATCATGATTGATCGCGATCAGATCTTATCTGCAAGTGCGGCTGCCTGCTGGCATCCATCCGTCTTTTCAATATCTCCGGTATTTAAGACTCCAGGTACAAGAACTTCCCCGACTATCTGCCATTTGATCAGAGCGGCGGAACGTTCGATCGGGATTCTGACACCGTCCAGAACGGTAAGATCATTCTCCTCACAGCAGGCAATCAGTGCACACTCTTTTCCTGCAATGTCTTTTCCCGCAACACAGAAAGAATAAAGTTTATCAATGACTGCTTTAATCTGTGCCGGAATGGAATACCAGTATACCGGCATGGTGAACACAACAACGTCCGCTTCCAGAACAGCCGGAGCAATCTTGTTAAAATCATCATCAAAGGAACATGCCTTTCC
>CAJFMZ010000127.1 GCA_904393575.1 uncultured Sellimonas sp.
GTTATCCGGCATCCTGCCCTGTGAAGCCCGGACTTTCCTCGTCTGCACCCTTTCGGGATTCGCAGCCGCGACTGTTTATCTTACCTGCACCTGTAATACCATATCACACTTGTCCTTCTCTTGCAAGTCCTTCATCGATAATCCGCTCATTCCCATCTGCTGCCGAGGTAGCCAGCTCATCACACCGCTCGTTCTGCGGATGCCCGTCATGGCCTTTTACCCAGATAAACGTCATTTTATGAGGTCTTGCAGCTTCCAGAAGCCGCTTCCAAAGGTCGATATTTTTGACTGTTTCATTTTTTCCTCTCTTCCAGCCTTTCCGGATCCAGTTGTCAATCCAGTGCTGGTTGAATGCGTCCACCACATATTTGGAATCCGAGTAGATCTCCACTTCGCAGGGCCGGTTCAGCGCTTCCAGTCCGGCGATCACAGCCATCAGCTCCATCCGGTTGTTGGTTGTCTTTTCATATCCCTGCGACAGCTCTTTGATATGCGTCTCTCCTTTTGGATCTGTATAAGAAAGAATCGTTCCGTATCCTCCTGGGCCGTCCGGATTTCCCCTTGCCGCACCATCTGTGTAGATTCTTACAAGCATTACCTTTCCCCTTTCCGTTCTTCGATCTCTACCATCTGTCCTTCTTCCCAGATCCGGTGGATCCGATTCCGGTATCCGGCGGAAATTTCAGAAGTGAGCAGGCGGTCCGTCAGTCCGTAATCCTTCCACATGTGCATTGGAAACACATGTCCTGCTTTTACATTTCTCATAAAATAGTCAATCCCCGAAAATGCGGCGCCGCCCTGTCTTGGATCCAAAACGACAAAAGCCAGATCGATTTTCTTTCGTGAAAGCTTTTTGATCTCTTTTTGGTAATTTTTCCGCATATTCCGGTTATAGTCAATACTTTCTTCCTTCCAGTGCCACCAGTTCAGATCCCCTGCATGGTAGATTCTCTTGTCTTTTGTCGTGACAAGAAAGGCAACACCCTCATCTGTGGACCTGAGCGTCTCTACTTTGATCTGTCCGATCTTCACTTTTTTCTCCGGCGGGAGAAAGAGCCTGTTCGGCGAAGGATCCGCCTCTATGTCATCCGACAGAATGTACTGAATATTCGGTCGGTCTTTCTCCCATTCAAATATCTCCGGATTAAAATGATCCTTGTGACGGTGGCTTGCAAAAACATACATCGGTTTTTCGCCTTCCGTTTCCGGCAGTTTTCCTTTATAATAATCAAAAACGTAAACCGCAGTTTCATCTTCTACTGTAAATCCGCTGTGATACAGATAAGTGACTTTCATTTCGGCCTTCTCTCTCCTTTCAGCATGTCCTGTATCCTTTTTCGTATCTGCTTTACTCTTCTGTGATCGCTTCCATCCCCGGTGATTCCAATCACGATCTCATCTTCCTGCACAATGGACGGGAAGAAAAAATCACACATGGAGGCATCCGACGCATTATTCACCAGAATTCCTTTTTCCCTGCATCTGTGTACAATTTCTTCATTGACACTCTTGTCATCCGTAGCCGCAAAAACAAGAAATTCCTCTCCCGTCAGCATCCCTGCTTCAAATCTTCCGGACTCATAACGGATTTTCCCCTCCAGGATCCATCCTCTGAGCGGCTCCTTCAGATCCTGCTCATTTTCAGGAGAACACATTCGGATCCTGCATCCAAACGGAAGCAGAATACCGGCCCTGCGGACAGCGATATTCCCGGCACCGGCAATCAGAACTTCTTTTTCATACAGACTTACAAACAGAGGGAATCGTGGATCTTTCCTACTGCTCATTTGATCCGGACTCCCATACCGGCCATGACCCGGTACACTTCTTCCGAGTGTTCTGCCAGGATACAGCCTGCCCTTCCCGCAGCCTCTCTCCAAACTCGTTCTTCTTTTTCCACCGGTACAATGCCATTCCCGATCTCATCCATCAGAACAACCGCATGGGGGTGCTGCTCTATCACATGTTCTGTATATTTTTGGGGATCCTTGTTTTCCCTGATACACTTTAGAATCTCTTCTTCAAAATGTACGATCCGCTCTCTGTCCGGGAAGTGGGATTTTGCGAAATCCGTCTTTCCCTGAAAGCTTCCTCCTGTAATCATAATCATGTCCACGTTCCTTCTTTCTCCAACAGATTCAGTATACCACAAAGGGGCCTGTACGTTCACCAAGTTTTTCAACTTTTTCCGTACAGGCCTCTTTCTTTTAAATAATAATGCAGACGATACCGCCATTGCTGTCATTCACAATTTTCTGCATGGTATTCTGAAGTTTTCCCTGACATTCGTCATTGATCATCTCCATTTTGTGCCGCATGCCGTCCATGACAAGTTCCTCGATGGTTTTCCCGAAAATATTGGTCTCCCATACGCCTCCGTCTTTTTCTTTTGCCTCCTGAATATAGCGCATGATATCCTGTGCCTGCTGCTCGTTTCCGACAATCGGTGCAATCTCCGTTTCGATATTGGCACGGATCATATGAATCGACGGAGCTTCCGAATGAATCTTGACTCCATATTTACTGCCCTGCTTGATCAATTCCGGATCAGACAGTGTGATCTCCTCTTTCTTTGGACTTACTACGCCATATCCTTTGGCTCTGACACTGTCCATCGCATCTTTTACATTTGCATATTCCGTCTGGAGCACCGACATTTCCTTCATGGCACGAAGCAGTTCATACTCATTTTTTATCTCCATTCCCGTCATACTGCTAAGCATCTCATAATAGTACTTCTCGTAAACCCGGATTTCCATCCGGACACATCCGGTGTCCATAGCGATGTGGTCCACCCTGACGCTTTCAATGTATGTATCCTCCGGCTGTTCTATTCCCCCGATAAAATCCCTGATTTCGGTTTTTTCTTCCATCAGGGTTTTGATATAGGCGACCATCTCTTCCTTAATTTTATGATCTCTTGGAAGCATTTCCACCCATTTGGGAATGTAGAATTCCATCTCAGATACCGGAAATTCAAACAGGATCTCCTCCATCATTTTATGGATGTCATCCTCTTTGAGCTGTTCACAGTTGACCGGCATCGCCGCCGTCTGATAGGTGTCCTGAATTTCTTTTACTGTCTCCGACGCCTCTTTCCCGTACGGCCTGGCCGAATTCACCAAAACGAGAAACGGCTTCCCGATTTCTTTTAACTCCCGTATGGTCTTGCCTTCCGGCTCCCGGTATGCTTCTCTTGGTATCTCCCCTATCGTGCCGTCTGTTGTCACGACAATCCCGATAGTAGCATGATCATGAATGACCTTCCGTGTCCCGATCCCTGCCGCTTTTGTAAAAGGGATTTCATAATCAAACCAGGGCGTCTTCACTTTCCGTTCTTCCCCGTCTTCAATATGTCCTCTGGCTCCTTGCGTCATATATCCGACACAGTCGATCAGGCGGACCTTCACCTTCACATCATCTGATAGTACGATCTCCGCCGCTTCTTTGGGAATAAACTTCGGCTCCGTAGTCATGATTGTTTTTCCCGATGAAGACTGCGGTAGCTCATCCATGGTTCTTGCCTTCTGATTCTCATCACTCATGTGAGGAAGGACCAGAAGATCCATAAACCTTTTGATAAATGTGGACTTTCCCGTGCGGACCGGTCCTACAACTCCAAGATAGATTTCTCCGTTCGTTCTGACCTGCATATCATGATAAAGCTGAAATTTCTCCATGAAAATACCCCCTTGCAATGCTGATACCAGTGTATGCCTGCAAGGAGGTATTTAGACCTGTTTTATTTTGTTTCTTCCTCATCCCATGGAAGGGCACTGTGTTCTTCTTTCCGGTCGCGGAGCATCAGCTCTTTGACCGCTTCAGCCGGGCTCTTTCCTTCAAAGAGGACTGCATTCACCTGATCTACGATCGGCATGGAAACCTGATACTTTACGGAAAGCTGTTTGGCTGCCTTTGCAGAATAGACGCCTTCCACTACCATCTTGACCTCGTCCATTGCCTCCTGCATCGACATTCCTTTCCCGATCAGATAGCCTGCCTTCCGGTTCCGGCTGTGAACACTTGCACAGGTAACGATCAGATCCCCCATTCCTGTCAGTCCGGTAAAGGTTTCGATCTTTCCGCCCATTTTAACTCCCAGCCGGGCAATCTCGGCGATGCCTCTTGTAATCAGAGCTGCCTTGGTATTATCTCCATATCCGAGGCCGTCGGCAATCCCCGCTGCAAGCGCGATCACATTCTTCAAAGAGCCTCCCAGCTCAATTCCTTTGATATCCGGACTTGTGTAAACACGGAATACCTCGCTCATAAACGCCTTCTGAAGATATTCCGCTGTCTTTTTTGTCCTGGCTCCTGCCACACAGGTCGTTGGAAGTCCTTTGCCCACTTCCTCCGCATGGCTCGGTCCGGACAGCACTGCCACATCCGCCTGAGGGATTTCCTCTTCGATCTGTTCACTCAGCGTCATCAAAGTCGTTTCCTCGATCCCCTTTGCCACGTTGACAAGAATCTGTCCTTCTTTGACATAAGGCCGCATCTTCTGTGCTGTGGATCTTGTAAACGGCGATGGAACGGCAAGGACTACGAAGTCCTTCCCTTCAATTCCTTCCCGGATCTCATTCGTAAACTGAATTTTGTCCTGAAGCTTTACCCCCGGAAGCTTGGACTTATGTTCACGCTCCCTGGAAAGCATTTCCACTTCTTTTGCATCGATGGACCAGACTGTCACATCGTGTCCGTTGTTTGTCAGAAGCCATGATATCGCCGTTCCCCAGCTTCCGGCTCCCATAATTCCAACTTTTGCCATACCGTTCCTCCTATTTTTTCTTTCCGAAACTGATTTTATTCTCCGTGCCGTTCATCAGTCTTTGAATATTGGATCTGTGCTTCCAGATTGCCAGAACCGCCAGAAATCCGGCCACCACATACATTTCATAAAGATATGGCACGTCCATTCCATAGCTTCCTGTCTGTCCTCGGAAGACAACTCCCGCAAAAAAGATCAGAACGACAGCAATCGAACCAACGGAAACATATTTTGTCACTGCCACTATTGTAACAAATACCACAAGCGCAATCAAGGTAATCCAAAGATTCGTAAGCGCTGCAAGAAGGCCCGCCATAGCCGCAATGCCTTTTCCTCCCTTAAATTTCAGGTAGAAAGGAAAATTATGTCCGAGTACCGCCCCCATTCCGGCATAGATGGAAAGAAGCGGCAGGATCTCTTCATATGTGCCTCCAAAAATCAGTCGTACCGCCAGCACTGCAAAAATACACTTGAACGAATCCCCCAGAAACGTACAGATTCCCGCCTTGATTCCCAGTGTTCTCAGTGCGTTGGTGGAGCCGGCGTTGCCGCTTCCCATTTTCCGAATGTCAACATGCTGCATTCTTCCATAAAGATACCCCGTCTGGAAAAGCCCAAAAACATACCCGATCAAAATACACGCTATCCGTTCCATGGCCCTATTTCTCCTTTTCCTTTCTTTCTCTGATAAAGAATTTCAGCGATGTCCCTCGGAAACCGAATGCTTCCCGGATCTTATTCTCCAGATATCTGGTATAGGAAAAGTGCATCAGCTCTTTATCATTGACAAAGATAACAAACGTAGGCGGTTTGACGGATACCTGCGTGATATAGTAAAGCTTCAGCCGTTTTCCTTTATCAGAAGGCGGCTGCTGCATTGCAACTGCCTCTGTCATAATTTCGTTGAGCACTCCCGTCGCAATCCTGAGAGACTGATTCTCAATTACCATGTCAATCATATCAAACAGCTTCTGCATCCTCTGTCCTGTCTTTGCGGAAATATACACGATCTCTGCATATGGCATATAGGAAAGTACCGTCCGGATTCTTCCTTCATATTCCCGCATGGTACGGTCATTCTTCTCGATGGCATCCCACTTATTTACAACAATAATAACTCCTTTTCCCCGTTCATGGGCGATGCCGGCAATTTTGGCATCCTGCTCTGTCACGCCTTCCACTGCATCAATCACCATCAGAACCACATCTGCTCTTTCTACCGCTGTCACTGTACGGATAATACTGTAGCGTTCCAGCTCCTCCTTGATCTTGCTTTTTCTCCGAAGTCCTGCCGTATCTATAAAAACGTACTCTTTTCCATTATGTACGATCTCCGTATCAATCGCATCTCTGGTTGTCCCTGCGATATTCGATACAATCACCCGGTTTTCTCCGAGAAGCTTATTGATGATCGATGATTTTCCGACATTTGGCTTTCCTACAATAGCAACCCTTGGTCTTTCATCCTCTTCCTCTTCCTCATTTCTCTCCGGGAAATAGGAGACAACGGCGTCCAGAAGGTCTCCGATTCCAAGTCTTGATGCGGCAGATACCGGGTTCGGATCTCCGATTCCAAGATTATAAAACTCATAGACATCCGGCATGAACTTGTCAAAATTGTCTACTTTGTTTACTGCAAGGATCACCGGCTTCTTCGCACGGCGCAGCATATCCGCCACTTTGGAATCCGCATCCACAAGGCCCTGCCGCACATCTGTGATAAAAATAATAACATCTGCCGTATCAATCGCAATCTGTGCCTGCTCTCTCATCTGCGAGAGAATAATGTCCGAACTGTCCGGCTCAATTCCCCCCGTATCAATCAATGTAAAATCTCTGTCCAGCCAGGAGACATCCGCATAAATACGGTCCCTGGTCACTCCCGGTGTGTCTTTGACAATCGAGATCATCTCTCCCGCCAGAACATTAAATAACGTAGACTTCCCGACATTGGGACGTCCCACGATCGCAACTACTGGTTTACTCATCGTACCTCTCCTTTAAAACTGCATCGATAAAATCCTGTCCGCTTGATTTTACAATATCTACCTTCACTTGTAAAGTTTCTTCTAATTCTG
>CAJFMZ010000128.1 GCA_904393575.1 uncultured Sellimonas sp.
GGCTTGAACAAAGTGAAAGCCAGCGTCTTTAGGCGCTGGCCGGTAATAGAGGCTTATAGCCTCAGTGCAAACCACCCGTTGGACGGGTGGTCATGGTTTGCATCCGGTTACCCCATCGGTCTATGGATCAAAATGACGAAAAAAAAGAAAAAATATGGACAATTATATACAGATGTACTAAAATAAACGTATTGGCATTATGACAAATACGGAGGTAGTGATATGAAAGGAAATGTAATTGTTGGACAGTCAGGAGGGCCGACAGCGGCCATCAACTCAAGCCTGGCTGGTGTTTACCGTACGGCAAAGGACAGAGGAGCAAACAAGGTATATGGAATGCTTCACGGGATTCAGGGCCTGATGGAGGAGAAATACATTGATTTGTCAGAACATATTACAAACGATCTGGATGTGGAGCTGTTAAAGAGGACGCCGGCAGCATATCTTGGTTCCTGCCGGTACAAACTTCCTGAGATCCACGAGAACAGAGAAGTCTATGAAAAGATTTTTGAGATTCTGGACAAGCTGGATATTGAGGCGTTTATCTACATCGGAGGCAATGACTCCATGGATACGATCAAGAAGCTTTCCGACTATGCGATTGTGATGGGATATCCGACGCGGTTTATCGGATGCCCGAAGACCATTGACAATGATCTTGCCCTGACCGACCACACACCAGGATACGGAAGCGCGGCAAAATATATCGGAACATCGGTTAAAGAAATCATCCGCGACAGCTTCTGTCTGGAATACAATAAAGGGCTTGTCACCATTGTAGAGATTATGGGAAGAAATGCCGGATGGCTGACGGGCGCTTCGGCGCTTGCAAAAGGTGAGGACTGCACAGGACCGGATATGATCTATCTTCCGGAGCTGACCTTTGACCTGGATAATTTCATGGAGCGGATCAAAGAGCTGCTGGCCAAAAAGACCTCTGTCGTCGTAGCGGTTTCCGAAGGAATCCATCTGGCGGACGGCAGATATGTCTGCGAACTTGGCGCAAATGTGGACTTTGTGGACGCATTTGGACATAAACAGCTGACAGGAACCGCAGCATACCTGGCACAGTATGTGGCAAATGAGATCGGATGCAAGACCCGTGCCATCGAGCTGAGCACTTTACAGAGATCTGCGTCCCACTGCGCATCCAGAGTAGATATTCTGGAAGCCTTCCAGGTAGGAGGAGCTGCGGTAAAGGCTGCGGACGAGGGTGACAATGGAAAGATGGTTGTGCTGAAACGAATCTCTGATGACCCGTATCAGTGCAGCACGGAAGTCAAAGATGTACACAAGATTGCCAACGATGAAAAGCTGGTACCAAGGGAGTGGGTCAACGAGGACGGCACATATGTGACAGACGACTTTGTGGCCTACGTCAAACCGCTGATCCAGGGAGACGTCTCCCCGGTTATGGTGGATGGAATTCCGAGACACCTGTACAAACCGCACCACTAAAGAAAGGGGAGCTAAGGTGAAAATCGGCGTGACGGGAGCGGATGGATTCCTGGGAAGCAGGATCCTTCGCTTTTATGAGGAAAAATACGAGATGACGGGATACCGCCATTCGGATATGGATTTTACAGATGAAGAAGCAGTAAGGACGGTTTTGAGCAAAGACTGTCCGGATCTTCTCATTCATACGGCCGCCATTTCGGATGTGGGGGCGTGCGAGCGGGATCCGGAGTATTCGGAAAAGGTCAATGTAGATGGAGTCCGGATTGTGGCGAAGATCTGCCGGGAGATCAACGCACGGCTGATTTTCTGCAGTTCTGACCAGGTCTATGTAGGAAACGGGGAGACAATGCCCCACAGAGAGGGGGAGCGACTTTCTCCTCCTACGGTGTACGGCAGGCAGAAGATCCGGGCGGAGGAGCTGGCCTTCCAGGAACAGCCGGACACGGCGGCGCTTCGTTTGAGCTGGATGTTTGCCTCGGATTTCCGGGAGGGAAAGGAGCACGGCAACCTCATCTCCACAGTAAGTCAGGCCGTGGCAGCGGGGGAGCAGATCCGCTATCCGGTCCATGACTACCGCAGCATCACGGATGTCTGGGAAGTAGTTCGGAATCTGGAATCTCTGTTCCGGGCGCCGGCCGGCATCTACAATTTCGGAAGCGCAAATGACAGGAGTACATACGAACTGGTAAAGGAATTTCTTGAAAGCGCGGGCATCGGGACCGGAATTCTGGAAAAGAATGAGGAGGCTTTCCGGGAGCAGCCGAGAAATCTGCGGATGAATACGGAAAAGGCTGCAAAGCTTGGCGTCCATTTCCTCTCGTCCGTGGAAGCATTGAAAAAAGCAGGAACGTGTTGGAAACACAACCCTGCATAAATAGAAAAAACTCCCTCTGAAAAGGGAGGATGCCGGGTGACCATCGGCTGGTCCCCGGCATTTATTATGAAAAAGTTTATTCAAAAAGTATTTACTTGACAGCGTCTTTCTCAGTTCTGTTTCGTTTTCCTTTTGATGATTCTAGTATACTTGTTATTCGTGAAAAAAAAGTGTTCTACAAATGAAACTTTAAATAACAAAAAATGAACAAAATATGAACGTGGAAAAGACATTGTGCAGTTTGTACACTTTTCTTTATTTTCTGTAGATAAAATGAGGCAGACCGTCCTCCTGAGGCACCTCCACCTGTCCCTGAATCAGCGGACGGGCATAATTCAGGAAAGATTCTGTCACATCGCAGCCATCCGGAGTGATCCAGCCGGCAGGAACCACCTTCTCTTCGTTGCAGATCTGATTGACATCCGCTGTGCCTGGGACCATCTGGTAGGAAGAGCCCTCCTGTCTTTCAAAGGTGATCATGACGCCGGTCTTTCCCTCCATGGCACAGTCCAGTGCAAAAGAACCGGCACGTACAGCCTCCTCCAGGTCGGTCCGGGACAGACAGGCAGAAGAACAGCGCTGGGAGACGTTGAGCTCTACGGAGCGGACCTTGATGCCCAGCTTTTCTTTTACCAGGTTTTCCAGATATTTGCCGGATCCGGTCAGCATCTTATGACCGAAGGTATCGGTGCCGACTTCGCTTGCATACTCGCAGATAAAGGTTCCATCTGCATCGTGAATACCCTCGGAAATGCAGATCACGAGATTGTTCTTTTTCTTCAGAGCTTCCCTGGTCTGGGAAAGGAAGCGTTCCTGATCGAAGGCGGTTTCCGGAAGATAAATCAGAACCGGATTATCCCCTTCAAACTTTCTGGCAAGGGCGGAAGCGGCAGTCAGCCATCCAGCGTGGCGTCCCATGATTTCTACAATGGTGACCGAAGGCTTGTTGTCATAGACGGATGCATCCACCCCAATCTCCCGGACAGTGGAAGCCACGTATTTTGCTGCACTTCCAAATCCCGGCGTATGGTCAGTCAAGACAAGATCGTTGTCAATGGTCTTTGGAATACCGATAAAGCGGATGTCGCTGTCGTGACTGGCCGCATAGCGGGAAAGCTTGCTGACGGTATCCATAGAATCATTGCCCCCGATGTAAAAGACTGCCTGGATATCAAGATCCGCAAATCTGGCAAACAGTTCCGGATAAACCGGATCAGAGAGATCCTCCGGAAGCTTATAGCGGCAGGAGCCCAGGTATGCGCCCGGCGTTGTCTTCAGAAGAGGGAGCGTACCATCTTCCTCAAGGGCGGCCATGTCCATCATACGCCCGTTTAAAAATCCCTCGATTCCATTGATCATACCGTAAACCTTATGGATGTCCGGTGACTCCAATCCCCTTGTGACGACACCGTAGAGACTTCCGTTGATGACAGCCGTAGGTCCTCCGGACTGTCCTACAAGTATATTTTTTTTCATATCAGATGTTCCTCCAGTTTTCTTGAGATTTGTTTTTAGTATAACGAAAAAAGAAAAAATGCACAATAGCAATCCTTTTTTCATCAGATTGCCCCTTGGAAAATCTCCAAAAAACGATTATACTGTAGACAGAATCTGCAAAAAAGAGCAGGAACGGGGGAACACAATGAAATATATTACATTTGCAATACCCTGCTATAATTCGCAGGATTATATGGAACGGGCAGTCGAGTCTGTCCTCAAAGGCGGAAAAGACATTGAGATTATCATTGTCAATGATGGATCCAAAGATGGGACAGAGGAGATTGCAAAACGGTATGAGCGGGAATACCCGGATATCGTAAGAGTCATCAGCCAGGAAAACGGAGGACATGGGGAGGCGGTCAATACAGGTCTTCTCCATGCGCAGGGAAAATATTTTAAAGTCGTGGACAGCGATGACTGGCTGGATGAAGAGGCACTTCAAAAAGTGATGGAGACCTTGCGGACCTTCGAACAGAACGACGAGGAAGTGGACATGCTGATCTCCAATTACGTGTATGAAAAGGTAGGAGCGTCCCACAAGAAAGTGATCCACTACAGAAACTGTCTCCCGCAGGGGCAGATTTTCGGCTGGAATGATCTGGGACACTTCCGGGTAGATCAGTACATTCTGATGCATTCGGTTATTTACCGGACAGAACTTCTCAAGCTCTGTCAGCTTCACCTGCCAAAGCATACGTTTTACGTGGACAATATTTATGTCTACTATCCGCTGCCTCATGTCAGCACGATTTATTATCTGGATGTCAATTTGTACCGCTACTATATCGGACGGGATGACCAGTCGGTCAATGAGAAGAACATGATCAAGCGGATCGATCAGCAGTTGTTCGTCAACAAGAGCATGATCGACATGTATCAGATGAGGATGATTCCGAATAAGAAGCTGAGAAACTATATGATTAAATATCTGGCGATTATGATGACCGTCTCTTCCATCATCTGTATCCGCTCAAAGAAGGAAGAAAATCTGGAAAAGAAAAAGGAACTCTGGATTTATCTGAAGAAAAAGGATTATAAGACCTACTTTAAAATCCGGTACGGAATTCTGGGACAGACCATGAATCTGCCTGGAAAACCGGGAAGAAAGATCTCCTCCATGGGCTATTCCGTGATGAGAAGAATTATCGGATTCAACTAAATACGAATAAAAAGACAGCCATGGTGCATACTACTCTTTAAAAGAATGGAAAGGAGCAGGAAGCAACATGGCTGTTGATTTTGCAAAAAGCAAAACAAAAGAAAATCTGATGAAAGCATTTGCCGGGGAAAGCCAGGCGAGAAACCGCTATACGATTGCCGCGGAGGAGGCCTGCAGAAAAGGGTTTTATGCCCTCAAGGAGATCTTTCTCTTCACTGCGGACCAGGAAAGAGCCCATGCGGCCCGGTTTTATGAGCTTCTGAAAACAGAGGCGGGAAATACGATCCAGATCGAAGGAGGATACCCGGTGGATCAGTCGGAAAGCCTGGTGGAACTTCTCATGATGGCGGCCCACAATGAAAGGGAGGAGCACGAAGATGTCTATCCGGCCTTTGCAAAGACTGCCGAGGAAGAAGGATTCCCGGAGGTGGCCTATGCCTTTTCCCAGATCGCGGAAGTGGAGAAGATTCATGGCGAACGGTTTGAAAAACTGGCTCAGATGTTGAAATCCGAAACCTATTATGAGCGTGACGGCCAGGGCGAATGGATGTGTCTGAACTGTGGACATATCTTTCGGGGAGAAAAGGTCCCTCCGGTCTGCCCGGTCTGCCGGCATGAACGGGGCTACTTTATCCCGGCATGTATGGCTCCGTATCTGGGCTTTTCCGCATGTAAATAAAGAACAGAAAGGGGAAACATGATCAGCCAGAAAATAGAAAATCAGTTTCAGCTTGCACTGGATGTAACGGAAGAAGAGCGGATCCGGTCCGGCGACCTGCAGGTGGGATACAATGAGGCTACGAACACATGGGATGTGATCATCCTGTATTCCGGGACGCTGGAAAGGGTACGAAACCTGGCAGAATCGGTGACGCCGCTGCTCAATCAATTTGCGGTCGTGCGGATCCGGGAAGAACAGATAGAATCACTTGCTTCGCTGGAAGAGGTGATCTATATTGAGAAGCCCAAAAGACTGTTCTTTGAGGCGGCGGAAGGAAGAAGGGTGTCCTGCATCGATGCGGTGCAGACACCCCGCTTTTCGCTGACGGGAAAAGATGTGCTCATCGGAATCATTGATTCCGGGATTACCTATGCCAACGAAGATTTTCGGAAGGAAGACGGAAGGACACGGATCCGGTTCCTCTGGGATCAGACCGTGGAGGGAACGCCGCCGGAAGGCTACGGGACCGGGACGGAGTTTTCCGGGGAGGAGATTGATGAAGCACTCCGCCAGCCGGACAGGACAAGGCAGCTGCAGATCGTGCCAAGCATGGATACTTCCGGCCACGGTACGGCGGTCGCAGGGATCGCGGCGGGGAACGGGAAAAACAGCAATGGGCGATACCGGGGAGCAGCGCCGGATGCGGAACTGATCATTGTCAAACTGGGAAATCCACAGGGAGTCGGATTCCCAAGGACCGCAGAGCTGATGCAGGCGGCGGACTACATCGTAAGAAAGGCGGAAGAGCTGCAAAAGCCTGTATCAGTCAATATCAGTTTTGGAAATACATATGGATCCCACAATGGGACCTCCCTTGTGGAGCGGTTTCTCGATGCGGCCGCCGAAACCGGGAGAACTCTGATCAGTGTGGGAACCGGAAACGAAGGGGCCGAGGCAGGTCATACGTCCGGATTTTTAAAGGAAGGGGAGGAGGAGAGCGTCCCTTTTGCGGTACAGGAGCGGCAGGGCGCCTTCAGCATTCAGATCTGGACCGATTATACGGATGTGA
>CAJFMZ010000129.1 GCA_904393575.1 uncultured Sellimonas sp.
GAAAGTGTCAAACGCCCGGAAATGGTCGATCCGGATAATATCAAACAGCTTCTGATTGTATCCGATCCGGTCGGTCCAGAACTGATAGTCATGCTCTTTCATATAGTCCCAGTTGTAAATCGGGTTACCCCACCGCTGTCCGGTGGCGCTGAAATAATCAGGCGGTACCCCAGCAATAAAGATCGGACGCCCGTCCGTGTCCAGAAGGAAGTTATCCTTTCCGCCCCAGACGTCTACCGAGTCCACGCCCACATAAAACGGGACATCCCCCATGATCTGGATACCGTTTTCGTTGGCGTGCTTCTTCACAGCCATCCACTGGGTAAAAAACTCGTACTGAAGGAACATCTGATAAGCCGCCTCGTCTTCCTGCTCTTTTGCAAGGGGTGCAGGGACTTCCGGCCAGGCCTTGTCTTCTGCTTTCCATTCATTCCAGCAGACATTGCCGTTAGCCTTTTTCAGAGCGCGAAATACCGCGTATTCGTACACCCATGGCTGTCTTGTAAATTCCCGGTACTCTTCCGTCTCCTGAAAATTGGAAAACGCTTCTTTCAGGTACGGCTCTTTAAATGCCCGGACCGCATCATAATCCACGGTTTTTGCCTGCTCATGAAAGGAAGGAGCCTTCTCCTTGAGCAGACCGTCTTCGAAGAGCAGGTCCAGACTTAAGTAAATCTCATCTCCTGCGCAGGAGGAATACGGCTGGTATGGAGAATTGCCGTATCCCACCGGATTGAGCGGAAGGATCTGCCAGATCTTTACACCGTTTTCCTTGAGGGCGTCGACAAACTCATATGCGTATGCGCCCAGTTCCCCCACTCCCGTACGGGACGGGAGTGCGGATACCGGCATCAATATTCCTGTTTCTCTCATAATTTGTTCACCTTTCTGCCACATCCGGCCTACAGATGCCAGATGTCCTCATTGTATTCCCGGATGGTCCGGTCAGATGAGAAGAATCCTGCTTTTGCAATGTTGACAAGCGCCTTCTTCTCCCACGCCTTTTCATCCTCATAATCCGCGAGCATCCGCTCTTTTGTCTGAATGTAATCTTTCACATCCAGAAGGGTCATAAACCAGTCTTTGGATACAATCTCTTTGTAAAGTCTGGTAAGGTTTGTCGGATCACCAAGACGGATCAGTTCCTTGCTGATGATAAAGTCTACCAGCTCCTCGATCATCGGATCGCTGTCATAGATTTCTCCGGAATGATATCCCTGGGTATCATAAAGCCTGATGACCTCTTCTGATTTTGCTCCAAAGATGTAGATATTGTCATCTCCCACCAGTTCATGGATCTCTACGTTTGCCCCATCCTCGGTTCCCAGTGTCACGGCGCCGTTCAGCATGAATTTCATGTTTCCGGTTCCGGATGCCTCTTTGGAGGCAAGGGAAATCTGCTCGGAAATATCGCAGGCCGGAATGAGCTTCTCAGCCTTTGTGACATTGTAGTTTTCTACCATGACAATCTTCAGGTACGGACTGACTTCCGGATCATTGTCGATGAGCTGCTGCAGGCACAGAATCAGATGAATAATGTCCTTTGCGATTGTGTATGCCGGAGCTGCCTTCGCACCGAAGATCATAGTAATCGGGCGTTTCGGCAGATTGCCTTTCTTGATTTCTTTATATTTATAAATTGCGTACAGTGCATTCATCTGCTGTCTCTTGTACTCATGGAGACGTTTGATCTGAATGTCGAAAATGGAATTCTCGTCAATCTCCACGCCCTGGGTCTGCTTCAGATAATCCTTCAGGGCCGTTTTTGCGTGTTTCTTGATTGCTCTCAGATCGCCAAGCACCTTCTCGTCATCCTGATAAGCAAGCAGCTTTTCCAGATTGGACGCATCGTCCATGAAGTCCGGTCCGATCAGACCTGTCAGATAGTCGGACAGTTCATGATTGCAGTGAACCAGCCATCTGCGGAAGGTGATTCCATTTGTCTTGTTGTTGAATTTTTCCGGATAAATATCGTAGAACGGCTTTAACTCGGATTCTTTTAAAATTTCAGTGTGAAGAGCCGCTACTCCATTGACTGCATATCCAAAATGGATGTCAATGTGGGCCATGTGTACCCGGTCCTGCTGATCGATGATGTAAACTCTCTCATCATGGAAGTCTCTTCTGACGCGGGCGTCCAGATCCCGGATAATCGGCATCAGGTGAGGAACAACCTTCTCCAGATAGTAAATCGGCCATTTTTCCAGGGCTTCTGCCAGGATCGTATGGTTCGTATACGCGCAGGTCTTTCTCACTACATCTACCGCAGTATCCATGTTGAATCCTCTCTGCATGAGGAGACGGATCAGCTCCGGAATCACCATGGTCGGATGGGTATCATTGATCTGGATTGCCACATGGTCATAGAGCTGGTAAAGGTTATATCCTTTTTCCTCTGCCTCTGCCAGGATCAGCTGGGCCGCATTGCTGACCATGAAGTACTGCTGATAGATCCGCAGGAGCTGACCAGCCTCATCGCTGTCATCCGGATAAAGGAAGAGGGTCAGGTTTCTTCGGACATCTTCTTTATCAAACTGGATACCGTCATGAATGATGGATTCATCTACGGAATCCAGGTCAAACAGATGGAGCTTGTTGCAGCCATTCTTGTATCCCGGAACGTCGATATCATACATGGTGGAGGTCAGCGTGAAATCCTTAAATGGTACCTCAAAGTGACGTTCTGTTCTGGTGAGCCAGCTGTTGTCCGTAATCCACGGATTTTTCTCTTCTCTCTGCTTGTTGTCCACAAATGTCTGACGGAATAAGCCATCGTGGTAATTTAATCCTACGCCGTCCCCAGGCAGTCCCAGTGTGGCAATAGAATCCAGAAAGCAGGCCGCCAGACGTCCAAGTCCTCCGTTTCCGAGGGACGGTTCCGGCTCCACTTCTTCGATCTCGGTAATGCTCTTGCCATGATTTTCCAGTACTGCTCTCGTCTCTTCAAACAGCCCCAGATTGATCAGGTTGTTTGATAAGAGCTTCCCGATCAGAAATTCAGCGGAAATATAGTAGAGCTTTTTGTTTCCCTCATTTCTCTTCATCCCTGCCATTTTTTCCTTTGTAATGCACAACAGTGCTGTATAGATTTCTTCATTGGAAGCATCGCTGATGCCTTTCCCGTATTTCTTCTGTAACATCTCCTGTAATAACTGTTCCATCTTTGTTCTCCTTTCGATGTGCGTTCTTATTCGACTGCCTCATACACCCGCAGGATCTCCCCCACGCTCCACGCCTGGGCGAAACATCCTTTGGATGAGGACGGATTGTCTCCATCGTATATTTCCGGAAGCTGTCCGATACATCCTTCTCTCATGGCGCTTTCCATGACCTCCAGATGCTCCCGGACCTCGGCTTTTGCCTCTTCGCTGTATCCGCATACTTTCAGATATGCCAGATAATAGGCACCAAGCGGGAATGTCCAGACGGTCCCCTGGTGATATGCCAGGTCCCTTTCTACCATCTCTCCTCCATAAAACGGGTGGAATTCTTCATCTCCTTCTTCCAGCGTCCGCAGTCCGTACGGGGTGTACAATTTCTCATAGACAGTGCGTACCACCTGCTGTTCCTGCTCCTTTTCCAGCATGGTAAACGGCATGGATACGGCCCAGATCTGATTGCAGCGGATCTGTCCGTCTGCCTTTGTCCCGGACACCAGATCTTTTAAGCATCCTTTCTCCTCATTCCAGAACTGCTCCCGGAATGACCGGCTGACCTTGTCCGCAAGCACCCCATACCCAGTATATTCCAATCCCAGTTCAGATGCAAATGTTTCCATAATTCGAAGCGCATTATACCAGTAGGCATTGATCTCCACCGGTTTCCCGTGCCTTGGTGTCGGAAGGATCTCCCCCACCCGGACGTCCATCCAGGTCACCTGATCCAGCCCTTCCCCTGCCCGGATCAGGCCGTCTTCGTCCATTCGGATGCCATGTCTGGTTCCTTCTTTATATTTTGCGATCACACGCTCCATCACCGGCCAGACTTCTCTGACAAAGTCCATATCCCCGGCCGCCTGATGATACAGATACACACAGTTGATAAAAAGCAGCGCCGCATCCACTGTATTGTATCTTGGTTCATTCTGCCCTTCCGGAAACAGATTCGGCATCAGGCCATCGCGCTCATTTGCCGCAAAGGTCCGCAAGATCTCCCTGGCTGTCTCATACTGTCCGGTGGAAATGCACACTCCCGGAAGAGCGATCATCGTATCTCTTCCCCAGTCTTCAAAGAATGGGAAGCCAGCCAGAATCGTCTTCCCTCCGGTGGATTCCCGCTCTGCTACAAACTGAGCAGCACTTTTCGAGAGAACTCTGGCCATTGGATCCGAAAATCCGGCCCTCTCCTCCAATGCTTTTCTGTACCGCTTTGTTTCCGCTATGATTTCCCCGGCATTCGTTCTGCCCTGTTCCATAGAGAAGACGATCGACAGCGTTTTCTTTTCCCCTGCCGGGACAGTCATGTGAATGCTCATCACCGCTTTTGCTGTCCCCGCTTTTCTTCTCCCGTCACAGGCGTCATAGCTGTAATAACAGGTTTCTGTCTGATCTTCCGGCTGGATCTCCCCATCCGTCTCCACATACAGTGTCATCCCATTGGATGTGACCTTCTTGTCCGCTCTTGAAAAAGTCTGATCCTCCGTCAGATCTTCCCCTTTCCTGACAAACTGCAAGAACGGCGTCACAGAGAATTCCGCTTCTTCCAGACGTCTGTTGGTGATTTCATAGACCACTGCCGCCGTATTTTCCATCTGCGTCATTCCGGCTTCTTTTTTCACCTGGATTCCCCTCGCCTCATATCTCCAGACCGGCGTGTCATCGAAGGTAAAGGAGGAGAGAAACCGATAGCCCTCCTCTTTCCTTCCATCGGCAAATTCCTGAGTAGAGAGAAGGAGATGCTCTCCCCCCGCCGTGACCTCTTCTTTCAATCTGTGAACCAGATTGTACCGGTGATTCGGCGCCTTCGTGCAGGCCATCAGAAACGCATGATCGTTTCTGGCCGCAGAGCCTGTCATGGTCAGAGAGGAAAACCCTCCCAGCCCGTTTGTCAAAAGATAGCAGTTCTCCTGCCCTCTTGCAAGTGTCTTAAAATCCTGTTTTCCGTATATCCATTTCATAAGCCCGTCTTCACTTTCCTGTCTGTCCAAGTATTAATACGCTGCGGCGTTCCACCGTCACGTCCCCTTCCGTGACAAAAGGCTCCCGCCACAGAAAACTGCTGTGTCCATCCACCAGCACTTCCCATCTTCCATTTGGAAGCGTCGTCTCCATTGCCTTGTCTCTGCTGTTGTAAATTACACAAAGCGTTTTCCACTTCGTCATCTCCTTGCCGCCCCGGTTATCCACCGTAAATCCGACGGCTCCGTCTGTTTTCCACCGGTTCTGGATCCTTCTCCACGCATCCGGCGACTTGTCGCACAGCCCCGGAGACTGTTTTCTCAGTGCAATCAGACCTCTGTAGTACTCCGTCAGTTCAAACTGTTCATAGGCACGCTTCCAGTCCAGCCGGTTGATTTCGATCGGCGCATTGTAGGAATTCTCCAGCCCTTCTTTGGTCCTTGCGAACTCTTCCCCTGAAAGCAGGAACAGATTTCCCTGGCAGGTCATGTATATGGCTGCCGCCATCCGGTTGGCCCGCATCCGTTCCTTCTCCTCTTTCACGGTCAGAGACAGCTTATCCCACAAGGTCCAGTTATCATGAGCCGAGACATAGGTGATGACCTGGGACGGAGCCTTGACCCTGGATCCCGGTCCGCACCATGCACGGACAGAGGAGAGAATCTTCTCCTCCAGATCTTCTCCGCCATTTACAAATCCCGGCTCTTCCCCTTCAAAAGCGTGCCCCTTGATGGCATCTCTTGTATCGTCACAGAAGAACCCGACCGATGCATCCAGCTTTTCCACATGCTTTTTCAATGCCGGAACCGCCTGCTTTTCCATCGGGGTATCCGCTGCCGACCACGGTTCTCCATAAATCAGCTTTTCCTCTTTGCCATACCTCCTGGCGAGCTCCTCCTCAATCCGATTCATAAGGTCTGTATCCAGAAGTCCCATCAGGTCAAACCGAAATCCATCGATATGGTATTCTTTTGCCCAGTAAAGGACCGAATCCAGAATATAATTGGCACACATGCTCCGTTCGCTTGCCACATCGTTGCCGCAGGCAGATCCGTTCGCCGTCTCTCCATTTTCGTGTATCCGGTAGTAATACCACGGCATTGTTTTCTGAAACCAGGCGTCCAGCGAATAGGTATGGTTGTAGACCACATCCATGATGACCCGGAATCCATTTCTGTGCAGAGACTGGATCATCTCCTTGAATTCCCGGATCCGGACCTCGCCATTGTAAGGATCGGTGGAATAGGATCCCTCCGGGACATTATAATTCAGCGGATCATATCCCCAGTTGAATGCTCCTGTCGTTCCCGATTCATCCACGGATCCATAGTCGTAAGCCGGCATCAGCTGGACATGTGTAATACCAAGTTTCTTCATATAAGAAAAGCCCGTGGGATGCACGCCATCGTTATCCAGTGTTGTATTCTCACAGGTAAACGCCTTATATTTTCCCCGGAAGGCCTCCGGGAATCCGCCGGACAGGTCCCAGGAATACTCTCCGATATGCAGCTCATAGATAATCTGTTCCGGCTGCTTTTGGGGCGCCTGGTCCATCTCCCATCCTTCCGGATCGGTTCTCTTTAACTCTA
>CAJFMZ010000130.1 GCA_904393575.1 uncultured Sellimonas sp.
TACGTCATTTTTCATTCCTACATAGATGACGTCTTCCAGAGTGGTGATTTCAAGATCTTCTTCGTTCGTATAGGAAGAGTGGTTTAATGCGTTATAGAGAGATAACAGATTGCGTCTGTCCCGGAAAATCATACGAAAAAGCGTGTCTTTGTACTTCCGGTTGACAGGTTTTCCCAGGGAACGGTTTCGTTTTTTTGTTTTAGATGTGATTTTTCGTTGTTTTTTCTTCATAGGCAGAAGCCTCCTTTGATTAGAAAATAGAATTGAATTAATAGATAACAAGAAGTGTCCACGCCTTGTAGGAAAAGGCGGGAAGAATTTGCCTCCAGTATAGCAATGGAAATATCGAAAATCAATACTTTTCTCTGTCAAAAATGGAAAACATGGATAAAAAAACGGGCGGATTTTATCTGATATTTCGATTGAAAACCGGAAAAATAGCTGTAATAATAAGAGCATAAAGACTGAACGGTCATTCAAAATGAAAGAGAGGTTAATGTTATGAGCTATTTAAATGGTCAGACAGGATATCGTGAAGATCTTCTGGATACAAGATCCGTTGTAAAAATGGGAAGTTATGCTGTGATTGAACCGGACGGAATTGTAAAGAATGCTATTCCGGGATACGAAAACTGTGACGTGACAATCCTTGGATCCCCGGCTATGGGTGCTACATTTGCGGATTATCTGATCACCGTACATGAAAACGGAGGCAATCCGGCATTTGGCGGAGAAGGACTGGAATCTTTCATCTATGTGATCGAAGGAAGCATTACAGTAAAGAACGCAGATGAAGAAGCAACTCTGACAGAGGGCGGATACATCTATTCTCCTGTAAGCAATACGATCGCAATTAAAAACGCAGGAAAAGAAGACGCAAAACTTTTTGCTTACAAACGTAGATACGAAGCAGTCGAAGGATACAGCGCTCACACCGTTGTAGCAAATATCAATGATACGCCTTGGATGCCGTACGAAGGAATGGAAAACTGCCACAGCAAAGATTTCCTTCCGGCAGCAGGAGATTTCGGATATGATATGAACATGCATCTTCTGAAATTCAAACTGGGCGGATCTCATGGATATATTGAGACTCATATCCAGCAGCACGGAATGTACTTCCTTCAGGGCAAGGCAATGTACAGAATCGGCGATGACTGGATTCCGTTAAAGAAAGGCGATTATGTATTTATGGACAGCTATTGTCCGCAGGCATGTTACGGAGTAGGAAAAGATGAAGATCTGATCTACATTTACTCCAAAGACTGCAACAGAGACGTACAGCTGTAAGCTGCTACTGCTAATGCTAATGTGTGATTCCCTAATAGTTTTATATAGAATGTTTGTGCAGAGACCGGCATTATCCAGTTTGGATAATGCCGGTCTCGTCTTCTTGGGCAGAACGAAGCTGAGGGACAGATCAGAGAATTTGAAATTATGCACAGAAGAACGGTCAGAATTGTCAAAAAACAGACAAAATGCATAAAAGTAGATAAAAATGAAAAATTAGTTTATCTAGTTATCTGCTTGAAAAGAGAGGCGGAAATTGGGATAATAAAGCTAACATATTTTCAGAAGGGAACGAAGATTAAGGAGAGGATGGAACGATGAAATTATCTAGGGAAGAATTGAAAGGCCTGATGAAAAACAAACTGATGAAGGCAGGCCTGAACGAAGCGCACGCTGACATAGCGGCAGAGGTAATGACATGGTCAGATGAGAGGGGCTATCATTCCCACGGCGCGGTCAGAGTAGAATACTACAGCGAACGGATCGCCAAGGGCGGCATCACGGCAAACCCGCATTTTACATTCAAGGAAACAGGACCGTGTTCCGGTATGTTTGACGGGGACAATGGATGCGGTTATGCTGCGGCAAAAGAAGCCATGGATAAAGCGATTGAGATGGCAAAGAAAAACGGAATCGCTGTAATCGGAATCAGTAATATTTCCCACAGCGGATCCATTGGATACTATACAGAGATGGCGGCGAAAGCGGATCTTGCGGCGATTTCCTTCTGCCAGTCAGACCCGATGGCGGTACCTCCGGGAGGAACAGAGCCGTATTATGGAACAAACCCGATTTCTTTCGCGGCTCCGACAGCAGATGACCGGATCGTGGTATTTGACATGGCTACGACAGTACAGGCATGGGGCAAAATTCTGGACAAGCGTTCCAGAGGCGAATCCATTCCGGACAACTGGGCGGTAGATGAAAAAGGGAATCCGGTGACAGACCCGAACAAGGTGAACGCACTGCTTCCGATCGCAGGAGCCAAGGGATATGGTTTGATGATGATGGTAGATATCTTTTCCGGTATTATGACAGGGGTTCCGTTCGGAAAACATGTCAGCTCCATGTACTATGACTGTTCCAAGGGAAGAGAACTGGGACAGATGCACATTGTCATGGACCCGAACCGTTTCGTAGGACTGGAGCAGTTCAAAAAGAACATGTCCGCTACATGCGACGAGCTGAACGCCATGCCGACGGCCGATGGATATGACAAGGTCTACTATCCGGGCGAGCGTGCAATGCTCAGAAAGAAAAAAGCGTATGAGACCGGAGGAATCGAGATTGTAGATTCCATCTATGAATATCTCAAGAGTGATGATATTCACTATAACCGGTATGATCATAAAAACAGATTTGCAGAATAAGGAGTGAAGAGAAACACATGTTAAAGACAGTAGTAAAAAAAGGCAGCTATCATGACTCCGTTGTGCTGATGCTTCTGACCAACAAGATCTCAGCAATCGAAGGTGTAAAAAAAGTTTCCATCATGATGGCGACACCTGCCAACAAAGATATTTTCAAACAGAGCGGGCTGGATACAGAGGAACTGATGGAAGCCACCGCAAACGACATGGTTGTGGTTGCGGACGTGGATGATGACAGCCTCCTCGATACCATTATGGAGCAGACGGAAGAGTTCTTCCGCCAGCAGTCCTCTGAAAGCAGTGAAAAGAAAGGCGCAGAGAGCGTGAAGTCCTGGGACAAGGCACTTCAGAAGCTCCCGGACGCAAACCTGGCAGTCATCTCCATTCCGGGTGCCTATGCGGCTCTGGAAGCGGACCGTGCGCTGGACGAAGGGATGAATGTATTCATGTTCAGCGACAATGTGACGCTGGAAGATGAAGTCAAGCTGAAAAAGAAAGCACATGAAAAGGGACTGGCTGTGATGGGACCGGACTGCGGTACCGGCATCATCCAGAGTGTTCCGATTGCATTTACCAATAATGTGGCACCTGGTTCCATCGGGATTATCGGAGCATCCGGTACAGGAATCCAGGAGCTGACAACGATCATCGACCGGCTGGGCGAAGGTGTGACCAACGCCATCGGTATCGGCGGAAGAGATTTAAATGCGGCAGTAGGCGGAATCACTATGATGGATATGATTGACGCCATGGAAGATGACGATGCGGTCAAGGTAGTCATCATCGTCTCCAAACCACCGGCAAAGGAAGTGCGTGACAAGATTGCTGCAAGACTGAGCAACTTCAGCAAACCGATCGTAACGCTGTTCGTAGGGGAAAAGCCGGAATATCACGAGGAGAATTTCTATCATGCTTATACACTGGATGAGGCTGCACGATTGGCAGTCGGTCTGGTAAGAGGAACTACAATTCCGGAAGCATCTGCCAATGTAGATGAGAGCACCTTCTACAAAGCAGAGGACAAGAAGACCATCAAGGCATACTATTCAGGAGGAACACTGGCAAATGAGGCGGCCATGCTGATCAAGGACGCCATGAATGTCAAGGTACCGCCGGAAGATATTGAGGGATATATGCTTCAGCTGGACGGCAACGTAGTCGTAGACCTTGGCGATGATGCCTATACACAGGGCAAACCGCATCCGATGATTGATCCGGCAAAGAGGATCGAGTGCATGCAGGAGGCGGTAGACGATCCGTCTACAGGAGCTATTCTGTTTGACATCATGCTCGGATATGGTTCCCATGCGGATATGGCAGGAGCACTGCTTCCAACGATCAAAGAATTACAGGCAAAGGCAGATGCTGAGGGAAGAAAAGTCTTCTTCGTTGCGACTGTATGCGGAACGAGAAGAGATTTCCAGGGCTACGATGAAGCGGTGAACAAGTTAAAAGAAGCAGGCGTCATCGTCTGTGAAACGAATAAGCTGGCATGCCGCACGGCAATCCGCGCCATCGGCAGAGACTTCGAAGAGCCGGTAAAGGAAGTACGTCCGAAGCAGACGGCAGACGCGCCGAAGGCAGAGCCGTCAGAGAAGCTGCGCGCACTTCTTTCCGAAAAGCCGAAGATCATCAACATCGGACTGAAGAGCTTTGCGGAAGTGGCGGAGCAGTTTGGATGCCAGGTCGTACAGTACGACTGGAATCCGCCGGCAGGAGGCAATGTGGAGCTCATTAAGATTCTGAATTTCCTGCGCCACTACGATGGACTGGATATCGATGAGGCAAACCGGGAAGTGATCGCAAAAGTGGTTGCAAGCCAGCCGGTCATCATTGATAACGTAAGAGCCAAAGAAGTGATTCCGGAGATGAATGAAGGAAAAGTGATCCTTCATGCAGGCCCTCCGGTTGCATATGAAAACATGCCGGATCCGATGCAGGGATCCTGTGTGGGTGCCATCCTGTTTGAGGAATGGGCGGACAATGAGGCGGACGCAAGAAAGCTTCTGGAATCCGGAGAAATCAAATTCATTCCGTGCCATCATGTAAAAGCGGTAGGCCCGATGGGCGGTATTACATCCCCGAACATGGCAGTCTTTGTAGTCAAGAACATGACGGACGGAAATGAAGCATACTGTACAATGAATGAAGGAATCGGAAAAGTACTCCGTTTCGGAGCGTACTCCGAAGAGGTAGTGGACCGTCTCCGCTGGATGAGAGATATCCTGGGACCGACCCTTGGAAAAGCAATCCGCGAGCTTGGCGGCATTGCGGTAAATCCGCTGATCGCAAAAGCGATTGCCATGGGAGATGAATTCCATCAGAGAAATATTGCCGCTTCCCTTGCCTTCTTAAAAGAAGTGGCGCCGACCATCACAAAAATGGAGATGGATGAAAAAGACCGCTACGATGTGATCAAGTTCCTGGCCGATACGGACCAGTTCTTCCTGAACATTATGATGGCAACCGGAAAAGCTGTCATGGATGCAGCCCGCACCATCGAAAAAGGTACGATCGTAACTGCAATGTGCAGAAATGGATATGAATTCGGTATCCGGATTGCAGGAATGGGAGACCAGTGGTTCACAGGACCGGTCAACACACCGCAAGGACTGTACTTTACCGGATATGACGGCGAAGACGCATGCCCGGATATGGGTGACAGCGCCATCACCGAGACATTCGGTGTCGGAGGTATGGCAATGATCGCAGCGCCTGCCGTAACACGATTTGTAGGAGCAGGCGGATACGAGGATGCGCTCCGCACCAGCACAGAGATGACTGAGATCACCATCGACCGGAATCCGAACTTTATCATTCCGAACTGGAACTTCCAGGGAACCTGCCTTGGAATCGATGCAAGACTTGTCGTAGAAAAAGGTATTACTCCGGTGATCAATACCGGAATTGCCCACAAGGTGGCAGGATATGGACAGATCGGAGCCGGAACGGTACATCCGCCGATGGAATGTTTTGAAAAAGCGGTGAAAGCATACGCAGAAAAGCTTGGCTTTACTTTATAAAGAGGTACAGCCGGACAAGGAGGAGCCGTGGAAAAGAAAGAGATTGTAATTGCTCTGGGCGGAAACGCCCTGGGCAATGATGTAGAAGAGCAGAAGGAAGCGGTTGCGAAGACGGCGGAAGTCATCGTCGATCTGGCGCAGCAGGGCTACCATCTGATCGTGACGCATGGAAACGGACCGCAGGTCGGGATGATACAGACCGCAATGGACAATTTTGATAAAGATCTTGCGGAATCCAAAAAAGTTCCGCTTCCGACGAGCGTGGCCATGAGCCAGGGATATATCGGCATTGACCTGCAAAATGCAATCAAGTACGAGCTCTACCGGAGAGAACTTGATATCAAAGTCTCCACCATTCTGTCTCAGGTGGAAGTAGATGAAAATGACGAGGCTTTTGAGAATCCGTCAAAGCCGATCGGAAGATTTATGACAAAAGAAGAGGCAGAAGAAAAAGAAGCGAAAGGCATCCGATGCATGGAAGATGCAGGGAGAGGATACCGTGTGGTGGTAGCTTCGCCGATGCCGAAGCGGATCCGGGAGCTGGAGACGATCCGGACGCTGATGAACGCAGGACACATTGTCATCACCTGCGGAGGCGGCGGCATCCCGGTCATCAACAAAGGAGGAAAACTTGTCGGAGTCAATGCAGTCATTGACAAGGACAATGTGAGCAGCCTCCTGGCATCCAAAATCGGGGCGGATTATCTGGTGATTCTGACCGCGGTGGAAAAGGTTGCCATCAATTTTGGAAAGGAAAATCAGGAATGGCTGTCCGACCTTACGGTGGAACAGGCAAAAGAGTACATTGCGCAGGGACAGTTCGCGAAAGGCTCCATGCTTCCGAAGATCGAAGCTGCGGTGCGCTTTGCCGAATCCGGAGAGGGAAGAAGAACACTGATTACGCTGCTTGAGAAGGCAGCGGACGGAATCGCGGGAAAGACGGGTACAGTCATTCATATGTAAATCGGGAGA
>CAJFMZ010000131.1 GCA_904393575.1 uncultured Sellimonas sp.
GCAGGTTTTTGGCATATCCTGCCCCTGCCCTTGCCGCATAGGTTCCTGCCTTTACGCCGAACCAGAGGGCAAGCATGGCCATGACGATCAGAATGACTCCCATCTTTATAATATAAGGAAGATCTCCGTCCTGAATACCGATGTCAATAATCTTTGCCATCTGAAGCGGAATCAAGACTTCCATCAAGACTTCCAGAATGACAAAAAACGGCGCGAGAACGGATTCCTTTTTATATTCCCGGATTGATTTAAAAAGTTTTCTGTTCATCTCTACCTCCTACAGTGATTCAATTTCCTGCTCCTCTTCTGAGAGGTTGCAGATCATTTTTCGAAGAACACAAAGACATGTTTCCAGATCCTCTTTGGGGATCCCGCTGGTCAGCCGTTTCTCCATGCCCTGAATATTGGAAAGAACATCCATCCTGATCTTTTCCGCCTTTTCGGTAGGGACGATCTGCTTCAGCCTTGCGTCCCTTGCAACGCTCTGTCGGCAGATAAACCCGTTTTTCTCCATCAACTGGAGAATCCCGCTTGCGGTAGACCGCCGGATGCGGAACTCCTCTTCAATATCCCGCTGGTAAAGATCCCTTTTCATTGTCTCAAACAGAATAAACATCAGGACATGTTTCTGCATTGGAGTCAGTCCCAGTTCTGCCTCCTGCACTGCGCCCCGTCTTTTCAGCTGATGAGAAAGCATATGAATCATTCTGCCAACGTGATGCTCCCGCGTCTCCTGTAATTCTTCCTCCATCGTTTCCACTCCTATACTTTTGTTCGTTTCCTAACAGTAGGATTATAAGAGTTTTTACTTGACCTGTCAACATTTTTCTGATTGATATTTCCATAACAAAGAAACCACCAAAAAACTCCTGCCGACAGGCATATTTTTCAGTGGTTTTCTACAATCTCTTTTCTTATTGAAGCAGCTCTTCCGCCTTTGACTTGATCCTTTGCAGTGCATTGTCTATCGTCTTTGGCTTCTTTCCGAGCAGCCCGGCTATGGTTTTATAATCCGTCCCCATCAGGTGCAGGTACAGCACACGTTTTTCCAGTTCACTCAGTCTGCCTTCCAGCTCTTTCATGATGGAATCCTCGGATTCTTTACAGATCACCAGATCCTCCGGGTTATTGTTTCCCTGCATGTTCTGCCGGCTGATCAGCTCAGATTCTTTTTCTTCTGAAATCTCCTGGTTATCATACAGAGAAACATAAGAATTCAGCGGAAGGTGTTTCTTTCTCTGGGACGCCCGGATCGCAGAGTACAGCTGTCTGGTCACGCAGACCTGCGCAAATGTTCCAAAGGAAGCTTCCTGTGCAGGATCATAATCCTGCACTGCTTTAAAAAGGCCAATCATTCCTTCCTGGATCAGATCATCGCTGTCTCCTCCAAGCAGAAACATGGCGCGCGCTTTCTTTTTCACCATAGGCTTATATTTTTCCAGAAGGAAATCCATAATGGCTGCGTCTCCCTTCCGCAGACTTTGGATCAGTTCTTCATCTGTCTTTTTCTGATACTCCGTCATTTCCGCCGCTCCTTTATCTGATCCTCTGGCGCACGATCTCGTATGCCAGCACGCCGGCCGCCACAGAAGCATTGAGGGAATCGATCTCTCCCTTCATCGGGATCGAAGCGGTAAAATCACACTTTTCTTTTACCAGTCTTGATACCCCCTCACCTTCATTTCCGATGACCAGTCCGATCGGTCCCTTAAGGTTGACGTCATACATCACCTCTCCGTCCATATCGGCACAGACAAACCAAAGTCCCCGTTCCTTTAACTCTTCCATGGTTTTGGCCAGATTGGTCACTTTTGCGACCGGCGTGTAGTTTAAGGCGCCGGCTGATGTCTTGGCAACCGTCGGTGTCAGCCCTGCCGCCCGGCGTTTCGGAATGATCACTCCGTGGGCCCCTGCCAGATTCGCCGTCCGGATAATCGCCCCCAGATTGTGAGGATCTTCGATATTGTCCAGCAGGATCAAAAACGGATCCTCCCCTTTTTCTTCCGCCAGTCTGAGCATATCTTCCACATCGGAATATTCATATGCCGCCGCCACAGCGATGACACCCTGGTGTTTCTTTGTCTCCGAGAGCTGATCCAGCCGCTCCTTTGAGACAAAGTTCAGGATGGTATCGTGCTTCTTTGCCTCCCTGACAATCGTCCGCACAGGGCCGTCCTGGCACCCGTCCAGAACATAAAGTTTATCGATCGGTTTTCCGGATCGAAACGCTTCCAGAACCGCATTTCTTCCTTCAATCATTGCTTCATTTCTATTCTTCTGATCTTTCATCTCTTCCCTCTGCTTCCTCCAGTCCTTCCAGACCGGTTTTGATCAGATCTACGATCCGTCTGTAATTTTGTTTCAGATACAGGTATCCAATCAATGCTTCAAACCCGGTCGCCCTGCGGTAGTCTGTAATCGACTGGTTTTTTGCCGGGGAGACTGACTTTGCGTTTCTCCCCCTCCGGTAGACAGCATGTTCCTCTTCCGTCAGATGCTCCTGCATGACCCGCATCATAGCCGACTGGGCCGATGCCTGCACCAGCCTGCTTGTTTCTTTTTGCATCGCATTCACCGGGCGGTTCCCCTTTCTGATAATCAGCGATTTGATGATCAGATCGTAGACGCAGTCTCCAATAAATGCAAGGGACAGGGGAGAGTAACTTCTGATATCCTGCTCTTCTGTCTGAAAGACATCACACAGATATGCATCCAGCTCCATCGTTATACTCGCTTCCATTGTACTCCTTCTCTTGTATCTTTCAATTCAATTCCTTTTTTCAAAAGCTCATCCCGGATCTCGTCCGCACGCTGGAAATTCTTTTCCTTTCTCGCCCTGGTCCGCTCCTCAATCAGAGCTTCAATGTCCGCATCCAGCATTTCTTCCTTCCTGTCCAGAATCAGACCGAGAATATCGCCCAGACGGACAATCAGATCAAACAGTGTCTTTGCATATTCTTTTGAACTGTTGCCGTCCGCTGTCGTATTGGCGAATTTTACCAGCTCAAAAATCGCCGTGATGGCATCTGCTGTATTAAAGTCATCCTCCATTGCGTTTTCAAAATCCTTCACAAATTCAGCCGTTTTGTCCGCCTGCTCCTTCTCCGCCTCGGTCATCTCCTCTGTTCGAGCCGTTTCCATCAAATGTTTCAGATGATCAACAGCATTGGTAATTCGCTCCAGACTGTTTTTCGCCGCCTCCATCAGCTCTGCGCTGAAGTTGAGGGGGCTCCGGTAATGAGCACTCAGCATGAAGAAGCGGAATACCTGCAAATCATATTTCTCTCCGATTTCCCGGACGGTCCGGAAATTTCCAAGAGACTTGGACATCTTCTTATTATCAATATTCAAAAATCCATTATGCATCCAGTAACGTGCAAATTCTTTTCCGTTGCATGCTTCTGACTGAGCGATCTCATTTTCATGGTGCGGGAAGATCAGATCCTCGCCGCCTGCGTGAATGTCAATCTGCTCTCCCAGATATTTTCTGGACATCTCCGAGCACTCAATGTGCCATCCCGGACGACCTTTGCTCCATGGTGAATCCCAGAATGGTTCTCCGTCCTTTTTCGGTTTCCAGAGGACAAAGTCCAGCGGATCTTCCTTTTCGTCCTGTCCGGAAACAAGGAGCTCTCTCCCTCCGGACTGAAGATCATCCAGATTTTTGTGGGACAGCTTTCCATACTCCTCAAAGCTTCTCGTACGGAAATAAACCGTCCCATTCTTCTCATAGGCATGGCCTTTGTCAATCAGTTCCTGGATCATCTGAATCATGCCGTCGATTTCCTGAGCAGCCAGTGGATTGGCTGTAGCCGGCTTGATGTTCAGACTTTCCATGTCCTTTTTGCACTCTGCAATGTAACGGGAGGCGATCTCATCCGCTGTCACGCCCTCCTCCAGAGCCTTTTTGATAATCTTGTCGTCCACATCTGTAAAATTGGAAACAAAATTCACTTCATATCCTTTATATTCAAAATAGCGGCGCACCGTGTCAAACACGATCATCGGCCTTGCGTTTCCAATATGAATAAAATTGTAAACGGTCGGGCCGCACACATACATCTTTACCTTTCCTTCTTCCAAAGGTACAAATTCTTCTTTTTTTCGTGTCATTGTATTGTACAGTTTCATCTGTCTTTTTCCTCCTTTTCTATTTTGCAGACGCCTGCGGAATCTTCGCCGGAATGCAAAAAACTCCGCCTCTGACACAAGAGACGAAGTTTATCCGCGGTTCCACTCTATTAAAAAAGGCTGCTGCCTTTTCCACTCATCTGTGCAGGTAACGACTGCCTACGTGATCTGCTACTCTGTCTTCGCAGACCCGGCTCCCGGATGCACTTCACATATTCGTTCTTTCGGATGGCTCTCAGCCGGCGGCCTTCCTTCTCTGTAAAGTATGCATATGCTACTCTTTCCGTTCACTGCCTTTTTCTATCCTTCTGTTTTTATAGTGTATGGGATATCGTTCGTTTTGTCAACTCCCATTTCTATACAATTTCATTCAAAAATACCGGCGGAGCCAGGCAGGTTTTCTCCATCAGTTCCCGCATCAAAGTGCCTGTCTTTTGGCAGGCATCCTGCTGCTTCTCCCTGTCCGCATCATATCCGAAAAGCCCGATTGCAAGGTCTCCCACAGAAACGGGCTCTGCCTGTTCTGACGCTCCTTCCAGCTTTCTTGCGGTCAGATGTTCCCCGCTTTTTCCGACAATCTCCCAGTCACCGTCATTTTCCGGAATCAGCCTGTCCTCCACATGCAGATAAATCCGAAAGGCCTCTTTTGCCGTAAAGCTTTCCAGAAAATACCGGAGATGCACGATCCTCGCCATGATCATTGGCTCTTCTTTTCCGGAGGGATGCTCAAGCATTTCTTTTGCCGCATGCTCTTCCTCCTCACTTCGGATTCCCGCAATGTGCATCTTTTTTTCCGGTTTGTTCCGCAAATACGAAAGGACCGTTTTCCAGTCTTCCAGCTCATCAAACAGCGGCTCTCTAAGCTCTGTTTTCCCATCATAGCTGCTGTAAATCACACAGCCTGTCAGCAGACCTGCTCTTTCCGTCACCAGAATCCCGCCGCCTTCACTTTGCTGCTCCCTCAAAAGGGTCTGATAATACTTCTCCCTGCGCACTGTCCGGATCAGAGACATCCGGCCGAGGACCTTTTCTGCAAAGGCAGCAATTCTGCCACAGTCTCTTTCTTCGGCCTGACGCACCTGACAGCAAACTTCTGGCCGCTGCTCCTCTTTCTCTTGAATTTCTCCATCGATCTGACTCTGCCCATAGACAAAACGGAATCCATGGGGATAATAAATCCCCTCTGCTGCCGGCATCAGAAACGTAAAGGGCTCTCCGGCCTGGTACATGTCTCTGGAAGATGTCTCCAGAAGTCTCGTCATATACCCCCGGCCCCGGTATTCCTTCTTCGTGGCAACAGCGATAATATAATGAAGCGAACATACCCGGTCCATAAACCGCACCTCATACGGATTTAGCTGCAACATTGCCGACAGTCCGCCGTCCTCCTCTTCTACAACATAAATCTCATTATCCGCTGTCTTCACCTGATAATAGTAATCCAGAAACCCTTTTCCATCCTCTGTGAAAATTTCCTCCCAGAGAGGGCGTGTCATTCCATGCTCCTCTTTTGCAAGTTTTCTGATTTTCATCACATCACCTGATCCCCGGATGTCCCCCGGCAGCCCTGACAGCCCCGGCAGCCATCTCCCTGTTCTGTTACGTCATAGCTGAAATTGGTCACTTTTTCCAGACAGCAGACTGCCTGAGCGGAAATTCCCTCTCCGCTTCCGGTAAATCCAAGTCCTTCCTCGGTCGTTGCCTTGATATTCACCTGGTCCACATCGATCGCCAGCGTTTTTGCAACATTCTTTCGCATCTCGTCAATATAAGGACGCATTTTCGGCTTCTGCGCAATGATGGTAGCATCAATATTTTCGATCACATACAAATGCTCGTCCAACAGCTCTCCTACCCTTTCCAGCAGTTTTAAACTGGACGCACCCTGGTAAGCCTCATCCGTATCTGGAAAATGAAGCCCAATATCCCCAAGAGCCGCAGCTCCCAGCAACGCGTCCATCACCGCATGTAAAAGCACATCTGCATCCGAATGGCCCAAAAGTCCCTTTTCATACGGAATTGTTACTCCTCCGACAATCAGATCCCTTCCTTCTGTCAATCTATGAACATCATATCCCATTCCTACCCGCAATGAGAATCCTCCTCTCTGTCTTTTGATTCTGTCTCTTCTTCCCTCTCCTCCGGAAACGCTCCATCCGTCTTTTCCTCATTCTCACGGCGGTCCTGAATGAGTCCTTTGATATTCATAACAAGAACCGTAGCACCAAATCCAAGGAAAAGAGCGGCAAAGGCAAGAAAGACCCATTTCGTTTTTTCAAAACTTCCAATCACATCTCTGGTAAGTCTGCCTCCCGTGTAGATAAGATACACTCCGGCCACAACCAGAAAACTCCGTCTGATACTGTCCTTCATGGTTATATCCATTCCTTTCGCTTCGCTCAGGCACAAAACATTATGAAAATATTTCCCCTGAGCTTATTTTTCTTTATAATTCTTCTTGTAGGGAAC
>CAJFMZ010000132.1 GCA_904393575.1 uncultured Sellimonas sp.
TCCCACTTTCAGATTTGCATACTTGTCAAATCCCAATCCCGGCATCTTATTGATCATCGAACATTTCAGATGGACAACCTCATCATGGGAAAGTACGAGGACGTACTTTTCACTGTAGGCATAAGTCATCGCAAATGTCATCTGATTGTGATGCTCTTTCCGGAAATACGGATCCAGCTTCATATATTCCAGGAAATCATGCATCCAGCCCATATTCCATTTCAGGCTGAATCCAAGTCCGTCATCTTCCGGCTTTCCGGTTACTTTCGGCCAGGCCGTAGACTCTTCCGCAATCATGACTGCCCCCGGATTACGTCCCAGCACTACCGAATTCAGATGCTTGAAGAATTCAATCGCCTCCAGGTTCTGATTGCCGCCATATTTGTTCGGCACCCACTGGCCGTCCCGCTTGCCGTAATCCAGATACAGCATGGACGCTACCGCATCCACCCGGAGTCCGTCCACATGGAAATGCTCCATCCAGAACAAAGCATTGCTGATCAGGAAATTCTTCACTTCCGATTTTCCATAATCAAAGATCTTCGTACCCCAGTCCGGATGTTCCCCTTTTCTTGGATCCGCATATTCATAAACGGCCGTACCGTCAAAATCCGCAAGGCCGTGGGCATCTCTCGGAAAATGTGCCGGTACCCAGTCCAGAATCACACCGATCTTGTTTCTGTGGAAGTAGTTGACCATATATGCAAAATCTTCCGGAGTCCCGTATCGGGATGTAGGTGCAAAATATCCGGTCACCTGATACCCCCAGGAACCGTCATACGGATGCTCTGCAATCCCCATCAGCTCAATATGGGTATATCCCATCTCTTTCATATATTTGGCAGCTTCCACAGCAAACTCCCGATAGTTATAGAAACGCTCCTCTTCCTCGCCCGGATGCTGCTTCCAGGATCCGATATGCGCTTCATAGATGGACATCGGACTCTCGTCCATATTCCAGACAGCCCGCTTCTCCATCCATGCACTGTCACTCCATTTCAGATGTGAGATATCATGCACCTTTGAGGCAGTACCCGGTCTTACTTCCGCATAATTTGCAAACGGATCCGCTTTATAAAGGAAGTCCCCGGTCTTTGTTTCAATGCAGTACTTATAGATCATATCTTCTTCAATCCCCTGGATAAAGCAGGTATAGATCCCAAGCGGTTCTTCTCTGACCATCGGGTTTTTATCCTTGTCCCAGTTATTAAAATCGCCTACGACAGAAACCGCCTTGGCATTGGGCGCCCATACCGCAAAGTACGCTCCTTTTTTCCGTCCGTCCGTGACAAGATGGGAGCCCATCTTTTTATATAAATCATAATGAGTTCCTTGTCCGAATAAATACTGATCCAGTTCCCCTATCTCATATGGTTTTTTCTTTTTTGTTCTCGCCATACTATCCACCTTCTCACAAAAAAATCTATGTTTATTATACTTGAGGGATGGTCAAAAAGAAAGAGTTTTAACAAAGTTTTTCACTTTATTAAAACTCTTTTCGTCATTTTGTACAATTATTGTCGATTCTCTCTAATGTTTGAAATCATCCTCTTTCAGAATGATCCTGTCAGTCTCATCCGTACTCTTTCCAAACACTCTCTTCATCAGATGTTTGACATTGGCTTTCTGTGAATGGGCAATTGCATCATCCATGATTTCCTTTACCTCTGCAACCGTCACAAAGTGATCTTCTTTCTGAAGTACATCGATCCGGCTGTAAAGAGCCAGAATACCCATTTCATCAATCCGGTATCCGTTTTCCTTTGCATAAGTCTGTCCAAACGTAACCAGTTCATCATTGATAAAGATCGGAAGCTCAACCCGTGATGTGAACTTTCTGCGGAAATCCGGGAATTCTGAAAGCATCTTCTCCATCGGACGTCTCTCATCTTCCAGAATGAACAGCATTTCCCCTGTCTGCTCTTCCATCAGTCCTGTCAGCTCATCGATGGTCTTCTCATTCATTTTACTTGCTTTTTCAATAATCAGAGCGCCTCCGCTCAGCTTCTGAATGATACTGATAAGATTTTTCTTATTCAGCGCATCTCCGGTAATAATCGCAACCTTGCCCTGCTTCATTCTCCGCTGCTTCTGGATCGCCTTTACAATATCAACTGCAAGCACGGTCTTTCCGGATCCTTTGTGTCCCACAACAAGAATATTTCCTGTCCTGGAAGTTCCATAACGTTTTCTGCAGTTTCTATCCTGTTCCAAAACGTCAACAAGCTGCTCGCTCATTCCCCGGATCGGCACGAAATAGGAGAACAGCTTCTTCTGCTCTTCCGTCAGACCAAGCTTCAGTCCGATTTCACTCGTAGCGCTCAGATCATATCTTCCCTGAACAATAAATCCAGTGTCAAAGGATGATCCTGAGGATTTGGAATCTTCATCTTCATCCGGCTCCTCAATTTCCAGCACTTCTTCTTTCTCCGGCTCTTCTTCTTTTTCCTCTTCCGGTTCTTCTATCTCTTCGGCTTCATCCACCTCTTCATACTCGGAATCATCTTCTTCAAAATCAGATTCCTCGTCCTCATATGCATCTTCTTCATCCTCATCGTAGTCCTCTTCGTCGTCGTACTCTTCGTCGTCGTACTCTTCGTCGTCGTAGTCCTCTTCTACGTAGTCTTCTTCATCGTACTCCTCTTCCGCGTACTCTTCTTCATCGTACTCGTCCTCGTCATACTCTTCTTCGTCGTACTCATCCTCATCGTACTCTTCTTCCGCGTACTCGTCCTCGTCGTACTCTTCTTCCGCGTACTCTTCTTCCGCGTACTCGTCTTCATCGTACGCCTCTTCGTCCTGTTCTTCTTCCGGCTGCGCTTCGCCTGCTTCTTCCTCCAGCCCTTCTTCCATTACAGCTTCTTCATGTTCTTCCTCTTCTGTCGGCTGTTCTTTCATGGATTCTGATAACTGGGCGATTGACTCTGTAGTACCGCCGACACGATCTTCCCGTTCTTTCTCTTCTGCCTCCATCTCACTAAGAAGCTTCTGAATATCCTCTGAAAGTATGGTAGCCGTATCCTTGGAAACGGTTTCCTGTTTTGCCTTTTCTTCCTTCGCTTTTTCTTCTGCCTGCCGCCGCTTTTCTTCAATTACAGCCGCATTTTTCCTCTGTCTTTCTTCCCATTGACGAAGGATTTCTTCTATTTTCATCTGCCCTGTTTCGTACACGTCTCCCTCTCCTTTTTCTAACATCTGCTTTACTTCCGTTACTGCATGATTGCCTCCGACAGCCATTCCCAGTAAAAACGCTCCTGTCAGAGCTTTCGAAGAAGCTGTCTTTTGAATCAGTGTATCTCTCTTTTCACGATCCTGTAACAGATCAAAGATCTGCTCTATATCAACCGCCTGATTCTGTCCACTTTGAACGTCCGCCTCGCCGCTCTCCGGAATCTGCACCGACTGTTCCGTTTCTTTTTTCTCCGGTTTTGGCTGCTCCTCTACATTTTCCGCCGGCGCTGCCCCGGAGGATCCGTCTTCTCTTTCAGGCTTCCTGTACTTCTGTTGCTGTTGTGGAGTGAGCGGTTTGTATTTCATTTTCAGCTCCATGGCTTTCTGTACATAAGCCCCATCACTGAACCACAGAATCAGATCATCACACTCTTCGAGACATTCTGTTGTCATTCCCGCCTTGTCATAGAGCTCTGCAAGTTCGAATGCCCACTTTTCGATATATTCCGCTTTTTTAAATTCCTCCAGTACATGAATCTGCTCTTTTATCGGCGCATTTTGTGCCTTCAGAATTTTGTACTTTAATATGTACTGATTCGGATCTTTCGGTGCCATGCTCACAAATTCATCATAACAGTCCATCGCTTCTTCTGTCTCCCCCAGACGAAGCGCCAGTGTGCCCAGCCGGTATACGATCTTCCGGCTTCCCGGACTTCTGTCATATGCAATAAAAAGAATCTCTCTGCTCTTCTGATACTCCCCCGTATACTCATAAATCTCACTCACTGTACAGAGCATAGATGCATTTTTTACACGCTTCCAGTCAATCGTATCCGCAATCTCCTTTGCTTTGTCATACGCTTTTGTCTGGACATACTTCATCATTTGTTCCGTCTTTTCACGATACTCGTATTTATCCAATGTCACTCACCTCATTAATTACTTGCTTTCTGCAACGATTCTCTGTCAGCTGTCTATGCGCAAGAATGATATATCTTTTCATTTTCTTAGTGTATCATACCAACCTGTCGATGTCAAAAAAATGGGGATGTTTTTTTCTTAATTATTACAAAACTATTACAGCCTTTTTTCGTATTTTTACAGAAAAAAGCGGTCATTATAAGTTTTTTCTTATAATGACCGCTCTACTTATTCAGTTTTTTCATATTCTATATTCTCTTACCGGAGGAATCTTTCTTTTCGATCTACCGGTTCCCAAAAGCCTTTTCTTAATTTTATATTCGATATATAACTCAAAGTCTCTGATTAATTTTCCGCTAATGTAATCTTTGATACCAGATCTTTTACTTCCCTCTATAATGTATTTAATGTCACCGACTTTTCAGATCTTCTGCCGATATCTTCGATTTCTATAACTTAGAGAACTCCTCTCTTTCTTATTTTCATCTACTTATGGGTTCTGCTCCCAAGCTTCCTCCCCTATCACTATCCGCATACTATATCTTCACTCATCAGCTCATATTAAATAAAATATAAACGTTAATAAAATTTCTGATCTTTAGGCGATGTTTCTTTACACATCTTCTAACTCTTTGAACTATTGACTGATGTGGTATCATCCTCAATATGTCTTACAGATCTTTCAACCTCAAATTCCAGTTTCTATACATCTCCGATATACTTTGTATACTCAACTATTTACTGGATTTCTTTATTGATAAAGGCTTTCATCATGGGAACCTTCATCTGTAATACCACTAACATATTGAGTTTTGAATTCCGTGCTGTCCAATGGTAAAAGCCCTCCTTTTTCTAAATTTCCAATACCGGAAATGAAACAACTTCCGGATTTTCAAGAATCCCTTTCTCGTCAGGTTTCTTTTCTTTTGGATTGATTAAACTATAGCATCCCGCCTCGATTTTGTCAATACTTTTTCTTTGATTTTTTCTTTTTATTTCATTCTTTATTTTTAATTGTATTTATTGTCTGATTTATTTATATTTTTTGTTCTTTTATCTATTTTTATTTTTCTCTTCATTTACAGGACCATACGTGATAAACTAAATTCGTATGAGCAACGTAAGTGTTTAGAATGGGAAAGGAGAAATACACACTATGGGCGGATTTTTTGGCGTAGCTTCAAAAAATGAATGTGTACTTGATTTATTTTACGGGGTAGACTACCACTCGCACCTCGGAACACGCAGAGGGGGTATGGCAACTCACGGAGAAAACGGTTTCAGCCGTTCTATCCATAATATTGAAAATTCCCCGTTTCGTACGAAATTTGACAAGGATCTGGGAGAACTGAAAGGAAATCTCGGCATTGGCTGCATTTCTGACTTTGAACCACAGCCTCTTCTGATTCAGTCTCATCTTGGCAGCTTTGCCATCACAACAGTCGGAAAAATCAACAACCTGGACTCTCTTTTAAATATGATCTTTAACGACGGGCACTCTCATTTCCAGGAAATGAGTACCGGACAGATTAATGCTACCGAGCTGGTTGCATCCCTGATCTGTAAAAAAGATTCCATTGTAGAGGGAATCCGGTACGTGCAGTCCATTATAGATGGGTCCATGACTCTGCTTGTCATGACGCCGGAAGGTATCTATGCAGCCCGCGACCGTTACGGACGTACTCCGGTTGTGGTTGGAAAGAAAGAGGATGCGTACTGTGTTTCCTTTGAAAGTTTTGCATATATTAATCTTGGATACACAGACTATAAAGAACTGGGACCTGGAGAGATCGTCTATGCAACACCGGAAAGTGTGGAGACGGTCGGCAAACCTTTTGAAAAAATGAAGATCTGTTCCTTCCTGTGGGTTTACTATGGATATCCTACTTCCTCTTACGAAGGTGTCAATGTAGAAGAGATGCGCTATAAATGCGGAAGCCTCCTTGCAAAACGGGATGCCGGCACGGTTTCTCCTGATATTGTCGCAGGTGTTCCGGATTCCGGCGTGGCGCATGCAATCGGCTATGCAAATGAATCCGGCATTCCGTACGCACGCCCATTCATCAAATATACTCCAACCTGGCCTCGTTCCTTTATGCCGACGACCCAGAGTCAGAGAAATCTGATCGCCCGCATGAAGCTGATCCCGGTACAGGCATTAATCGAAGACCGGAAGCTGCTCCTGATCGATGATTCTATCGTCCGCGGAACGCAGCTTCGCGAGACGACAGAGTTCCTTTATCAGAGCGGCGCGAAAGAAGTACATGTGCGCCCTGCATGTCCTCCGCTTTTATACGGATGTAAGTATCTGAATTTCTCACGATCCAAATCCGAGCTGGATCTGATTACCCGCCGGATCATCCGCGACTGGGAAGGAGAGGCTTCACCGGAAATCCTTGCGGAATATGCTGATCCAAACAGTGACCGGTACCAGAAGATGCTGGATGAAATCTGCCGTCAGCAGAATTTCACCTCTCTTCGTTAC
>CAJFMZ010000133.1 GCA_904393575.1 uncultured Sellimonas sp.
GTTAAATACAATGAGAAGAGCGGCTCTACGACCATATTTTCAGGAAATAGGATTGAAAGTCGGCCAGGGACAGGCAAGAATTTTGAATTCTCTCAGGAAATATGGTACTATGACACAAAGGGAACTTGCAGACCGGTGCAGCGTTGATGTGACTACGATTTCCAGAACAGTGGACCGGCTTGTGTCTGCGGGGCTTCTGAGCAAAGAGATCAATCCGGACTGCAGAAGATCCTGTCTGATCAGTCTGACTGAAGAAGGCGAGGAGAAGGCATGGCAGGTAAAGCGGATTCTGGAAAAGGGGGATGAGATCTGGTGGGGATCCTTTGACGAAGAAGAGCTGGAGCTGTTTTACCGCCAGCTTCTGAAAATGGAAGAAAGCCTGAAAGGAGAGCGAAAGGAATGAAGACGCTTTATACAAGATGGGGGAAAAATCTGGACACGGAGCATGTCCTTTCCGAATATCCAAGACCGCTGATGCGCAGGCAGAGTTATTTCAATCTGAACGGGTACTGGGATTACCGGATCGGAAAAGAGACCGGGAAGCGCCCGCCGTTTGCGTATGATGGAAAGATTCTCGTTCCGTTTTCGCCGGAGAGCGTGCTGTCCGGGGTGAATCAAAAACTGGATCCGGAGGAGACACTTTGGTATCACAGAACCTTTGAAAATCCCCTTGACCAGGGAGAGCGCCTTTTGCTTCATTTCGGAGCGGTGGATCAGATGTGCGTGGTCTATGTGAATGGAAAGCGGGCGGGATGCCACAAGGGAGGGTATCTGCCGTTTACCCTGGATATAACGCCGTATCTGGAAAAAGGAGAAAATGAACTGGCAGTCCGGGTCCGGGATGTGTCGGATGAAGGCTGGCATGCCAGGGGGAAGCAGAAGATACAAAAAGGAGGTATGTTCTATACCCCGCAGAGCGGAATCTGGCAGACCGTCTGGATGGAGGCTGTTCCGCACAATTATATCAAAGAGGTAAAATGCCGGTCCCTTTATGATGCCGGAGAGGTGGAGATTACAGTGTTTGCCAATGTGGCAAAAAAGGTCCGGGTGATTGTGGAAGGAAGAGTCTGTGAAGGAAGGACCAATGAGCCGTTTCGCATCCGGCTGAGAGAAAAACGAAGCTGGACGCCCTGGGATCCATATCTCTACGACTTTGAAGTGCGGATGGGAAAAGATAAGGTGAAGAGTTATTTTGCCATGCGCTGTGTGACGGTGGAGAAGGACGCAAAAGGGATTCCAAGGATCTGTCTGAATCACGAGGAGGTGTTCCAGCGGGGAATCCTGGATCAGGGATACTGGCCGGACGGGCTGTATACGGCGCCTTCCGATGAGGCAATGATCTTTGATATTTCCAGTGCAAAAGAGCTTGGGTACAATCTGATTCGGAAGCACTGCAAGATTGAGCCCCAGAGATGGTATTACCACTGTGACCGCCTGGGAATGCTGGTCTGGCAGGACATGGTCAATGGGGGCGGCAGGTATCATCACTGGTTTGTGACTTACGGGGCGACTGCCATGAGTGTCTGGCACATTCCGGTGCCGGACCGCCTCAGAGGACTCCTCTCCAGAAGGAGTGAAAGAGGGAGAGTGGAATTTGAACACGAGATGAGGCAGACTGTCCGTACACTTTACGGGCATCCATCCATCGTTCTCTGGACGCTTTTTAATGAGGGATGGGGACAGTTTGACACGAAACGGCTCACAAGGGAGCTGAAACGTCTGGATCCGTCCCGTCTGGTGGATGCGGCCAGCGGATGGTTTGACCAAAGATGCGGAGATGTGCGAAGTACTCACAATTATTTCTTCCGGCTGCGCGTCAAGACGGAAAAGCACAGAGCGGCAGTGCTTTCCGAGTTCGGAGGATATTCCATGAAGGTGAAAGGACACAGTGCCTGTCCTGCCATCTACGGATACAAGATTTTTGCAGGGAAAAAGAGCCTGCGCCGCGCCTATGAAAGAGTCTGGGAAGAGGTCCGGGATCTGGAGAGAAAGGGACTGTGCGCTGCAGTCTATACACAGCTTTCGGATATCGAAGAAGAGGTCAACGGCCTTTGGACTTATGACAGAGAACGATTAAAAATTCAGGATTAGAAGGAGGAAGTACAGATGCGGATCATCAATTTTGGATCGCTGAATCTGGATTATACTTATTCCGTGGACCATATTGTGGAGCCCGGAGAGACGCTGGATACAGGGGAAAGAAAGATCTTTTGCGGAGGCAAGGGACTGAACCAGTCGATCGCCCTTGCAAGGGCCGGCCTGGAAGTGCACCATGCCGGGATGATTGGAGAAGACGGAGAAATGCTGGTGGATCTGTGCAGGAAGGAAAATATCCATACCCATTATATATGGAAGGTTCCGGGACCTTCCGGCCATACGATCATTCAGGTGGATGCGCACGGGCAGAACAGCATTCTTCTGTACGGAGGCGCCAACCGAAAGTTTACAAAAAACTATATCGATGAGGTGCTGGCGGATTTTAATGAGGAGGACATTGTCCTTCTGCAGAACGAGATCAATCTGCCGGACTATGTCATTGAGGCGGCAGCCAGGAAAAAAATGCGGATCATTCTGAATCCATCCCCGTACAATGATCAGTTGAAATCCTGTGATCTTGGCAAGGTGAATCTGTTTTTGATCAATGAGATTGAAGGCATGCAGATGACAGGGGAAGAGGACCTGAGCGCTGTTCTGGATGCCCTGACTGCCAGATATCCAAAAGCCGGAATTGTAATGACTCTTGGAGGAGACGGCTGCGTATACCAGGACGCATCGAGAAGATTTTATCAGGACAGTTTTCGTGTCCCGGTCAAAGATACGACTGGGGCAGGGGACACCTTCACCGGATACTTTATCGCAGGGCTTGTATCCGGCATGGACGTCAGGGAATGCCTGATGGTGGCGTCCAGAGCCGCGGCCATTGCAGTGACAAGGCCAGGGGCATCGTCCTCCATTCCAACGAAGCAGGAAGTCAGGGACATTGATCTGGAATTTGAAAGACCAAAAGAAAAGGAAACCAAATCAGAATCATAAAAAAAGAACTTTGCGGAAATCCGAAAAGGAGCTTCTGCAAAGTTCTTTTTCTATACAGCGGTAAAAAGATGGATCAGTTCTGTTCCTTTCCGGAAAGCACATCCGGAATTTCCACATCCACCCTGCGTTCACGGAAGTAAAATTCCCGGTCCCGGTTTCCGATTTCGCGGAGCACACGGCAAGGATTTCCGACAGCTACCACATTGGCCGATGACGGTGTTGTCGCCGATGGTGACGCCCGGAAGAATGACGCATCCGGCTCCGATCCATACATTTGTCCCGATATGTACATCCATGTTGTACTGCATCTCCAGATAGCGCAGATTCGGCTCGATGGGATGTCCCGCAGTGGCGATGGTGACATTCGGACCGATCATCGTCTTGCTGCCCACGTAGATATGTCCATCATCTACAAGGGTCAGATTAAAGTTTGCATAGACATGATCCCCGAAATGGGTATGATACCCGCCCCAGTTGGAACGAAGCGGCGGCTCGATGTAGCAGCCCTCTCCCAGCTCGGCAAACATGTCCTTGAGCAGTTCCTCCCGGCGTTTCTGGTCGTGGGGTCTTGTCTGATTGTAATCGTACAGCTTTTCCAGACAGTCAAACTGTTTCTCCATGATCTCTTTGTCTGATGGAAGGTAAAGCCGTCCTTCCTCCATTCTCTTTATGGATTCTTCGGAATCCATCTGCAATGTTTCAGCAAATTCCATACTGCTTCCTCCTTGTTTGATTCCCGTTTGTATTCTCTACTATAGTATATTCCGGTCCTGGTGACAAGGGCGGTGTTTCTTTTTTTCATCACAGTTTTGGCACAGAATAGACACAATTTCCTGATAAGGTATTACATAGACTAAAACAGAGGAGGGAAGTACATTGATCGAAGTCAACGGATTAGTCAAAAAGTACGGCAGCCATACTGCTGTAGATCATCTGAACTTTCGAATAGAAAAGGGACATATCTACGGACTGCTGGGACCAAACGGAGCCGGAAAGTCCACCACGATGAATATCATGACCGGATATCTGGGCGCCACCGAAGGGGAAGTGCTGATCAACGGGCATGATATTTTAAAGGAGCCGGAACTTGCCAAGAAATCTGTCGGGTATCTTCCGGAGATGCCGCCCCTTTATATGGATATGAAAGTAGAGGAATATCTGATGTTTGCGGCGGAGCTGAAAAAAGTAAAGAGAGCCGACAGAAAGGCAGAAGTGAAAAAAGTCATGAAGATGGTCCGGATCTACGATGTCAGGGAGAGGCTGATCAAAAATCTGTCCAAAGGATACCGGCAGAGAGTAGGGCTTGCCCAGGCAGTCCTTGGGTTTCCGGAGACAATTATCCTGGATGAGCCGACCGTTGGTCTGGATCCGAAGCAGATCATTGAAATCAGAGAATTGATAAGGGAGCTTGCAAAAGATCACACGGTCATTTTAAGCTCCCATATTCTTGCGGAGATTCGGGAAGTATGCGATTACATTATCATTATCTCCCAGGGGAAACTGGTGGCAAGCGACACTCCGGAAAATCTGGAAAAGAAGTTTTCCGGCAATGCGCCGATCGAGATTGAGACGAGGCTCCTTCCGGAAAAGACCGAGGAGATCCTCTCCAGAGTGCCGGGAGTGAAGAAGGTCCGCTATCTGACTTCGGATCCGGGTTATACGAAAGCGGTGATCGAGACCGAAGAAGATGAGGATATCCGGGAGGAGATCTTCCGGGCCTTTGCAAGGGCGGACAGCGCGCTGATCTCCATGTACAAAAAACAGAATACACTGGAGGACATCTTCCTTCAGCTGACTCAGGAAGGAGGACGTTCACATGCTGGCAATTTATAAGCGTGAGTTTAAATCCTATGTCTACTCGATGACGGGGAGCATTTTCATAGCCTTCCTGACGTTTATGACAGGCATTTACTTTATGGCCTACAACTTAAACGGCGGGTACCCGTATTTCTCCTACTCTCTGGAAGGAGTCATGTTTGTCTTTCTGGTGGCAGTACCGATTCTGACCATGCGGAGCTTTTCGGAGGAACGGAAAAGCAGGACAGATCAGCTCCTTTTGACATCGCCGGTCAGTGTGGGAAAAATGGTAATGGGAAAATACCTTGCCATGGTGAGCGTATTTTTGATCCCATGTGTCCTGTTCTGCGCATATCCTCTTATTATCAAATCCCAGGGGACGGCGTATCTTCTGAATGATTACGCATCGATTCTGGTTTTCTTCCTGCTGGGATGCGTCTACATTGCCATCGGCAGCTTCATCTCTGCCATGACGGAGAGCCAGATTATCGCGGCGATTGGAACCTTTGGAGTATTGATGGTACTTTACCTGTGGGATGGATTATTAAGTTTCCTGCCTTCCTCCGCATTTGGCGGAATGGCCGGAATCTGGATGATTCTGACACTTTGTGTACTGTTCATCTACAACATGACGAAAAATGGAATCTTAAGCGCCGGGCTGGAAGGGATCGGGACGATTGTGCTTGTTGTGATCTATTTCGTAAAGTCTTCTCTTTATGAAGGAATCCTCGCCACGATACTTGGAAAGTTTGCGCTTGTGTCCACCTATACAAGCGTGGCGGAAAATCATCTTCTGGACATTGGCGGAATTGTGATGTATCTGACTTTGATCGGGGTCTTTTTGTTCCTGACCGTTCAGTCAATACAGAAAAGAAGATTCAGTTAGGAGGGTATGGACATGAAGAAACTGTTGAAAAAATTCCGAAGTGTACAGACCCGCCATGGATTTTACAGTGTGGGCATGATCGCAGTGGTCATTGTGATTGCCGTAGTCATCAATCTCATTGCCGGACAGCTTCCGGAGAAGATGAAACAGATTGATGTCAGCAATCAAAACATTTACGGAATATCCAAGACATCCAGAAAGCTTTTGAAAAACCTGGATAATGATATCAAATTTACAGTCTATGCGGATAAATCAGCTACAGATGAAAGGATCAAAACATTCCTGGACCGGTACACGGCTCTGACGGATAAAATCAGTGTGGAGTGGATCAATCCGGTAGATCATCCGCAGGCATTGCAGGAGAATGAGGACGCCCAGAGCAGTTCCATTGTGGTTTCCTGTGAACAGACCGGCAAATCGGTGACCGTTCCTTTTTCAGACATCATCGTGCAGGATTACAGTTCCTACTATACGACAGGATCCGCATCGGATTCCGAGTTTGACGCGGACGGCCAGCTGACCAGTGCCATCAACCGGATTACTTCCGATGTTTCCAAAAAGATTTATTATACGACAGGACATGGGGAGACAACGCTTTCCACATCTTTAAGCGATGAACTTGCAAAATCCAGTGTCACCACAGAAGAGCTGAACCTTCTGATGGCGGAAGAGATTCCATCGGATTGTGATCTGATCCTGATTGACGCTCCTGCAAGCGATATCTCTGAGCAGGAGAAAACGATCCTTCTGGATTACCTGTCAGGCGGCGGAAAAGTCATCTATGTGATGGGGGATGCCGCCACGGATACGCCGAATCTGGATGCAGTCATGACGCAGTACGGTATGACAAAGACAGATGGCTACATTGCGGATATGCAGCGGTGCTATCAGGGAAATTACTATTACATCTTTCCTGAAATCTCTGCATCGGGAGATCTGGGAGACGGTCTGACAAGCGATATGGTACTTCTTGTAAACGCTGCCGGATTTACCGTACAGGATGATTTGAGAGATACCCTTTCGGTAACACCGGTGATGACGACTTCTTCAGACGGATATGCGGTGACGGAAGAAGCCCAGACCCAGGGCGAGTATACGCTGGCTGCCGTAGCAGAAGAGGATGAGGCGAAGCTTACGGTCATCGGTTCGGAAAGCATGATTAATTCTCAGATCACGGACTACTTCTCCAATCTGGACAACACGAGACTGTTTGTGAATCTTGTTTTGAACAATTTTGACGATGTGGAAAATCTTTCCATCAAGTCCAAGAGTCTTTCGGTAGAGCGCAACACAATGCAGCATGCAGGCTCTATCAGCACGGCCCTGATTTTCGGAGTGCCGGCAGTGGTTCTGATCGGAGGATTTGTAATCTGGATGAAACGTAGAAAAGCATAAGGAGTGGACAGATGAAACAGAAAAAAGGATTGATTTCTCTGCTGGCGGTTCTCCTTGTTCTTGCTGTCGTTTACGTTGCGCTTCGAAGCTACAATGCGAGCCGGGAAGAAGAGGAGCAGGCAAAGGCTGAAGCGGAGACAATACAGGTTGTGGATATTGAAAATCCGGCGGAAATCACGTATTCCTCCTCGGATGGAAGTAGTGTATCTCTTGTGAAAAAAGATGACGTATGGCGTCTGAAAGATGATGATCAGACCGACCTGGTGCAGGATACCATCGAAAAGATTGCGGATACCGTATCGAATGTAAAGGCAGAGCGGCAGATCAAAGATCCGGATTCGCTGGAAAGCTACGGGCTTACCGACCCGGCTTATACCATCACTGTGACCGGGGAGGATGGAACGGTCAAAACGATTTATATCGGAGACGGAGCGGATGCGGACTATTATATGACAGACGAAGAGAAGACCAATATATACACAGTTTCCTCGGACCTTCCGAATGTGCTGGAATTCAATACAGACAATCTGAAGGAGACCGAAAACAGCTCTGATTCTGAATAAGAGAAGGGAAGTTCCGGAAAAGAAGGATTTATAGCGGGCAGGCAAACACTGCCCGCTATTATTTTACATCCAGTACTTGACATAATCAAGTAGTAGGTATAGTATAATAACAGAAGGAGTGATGGAATGAATCCGCAGTTTAAAAAAGGGGTTCTGGAGATGATTGTTCTGGAATCAGTCCGGAACCGGGATATGTATGGATACGAGCTTGTGACAGAAGTGTCCAAGGTCATAGATGTAAACGAAGGAACAATCTATCCGCTCCTGAAACGATTGACCAATGAGCACTATTTTGAGACCTATCTGCGGGAATCCAAGGAGGGACCGCCGCGGAAGTATTATCATCTTACTGCGGCCGGGATCCTGCATCTGGATCAGCTGGAAGCAGAGTGGGAAGAGTTTCAGGAGCGGGTCTGCCGTTTCCTAAAGGAGGGTAAGCATGAATAAAGAAGGGTTTTTGAAAAAATTAAGAGAGCATTTGAGAGTGCTGGACGAAAAGGAACAGCAGGATATCATTGATGAGTACGCACAGCATATCGACCTGAAAATGAAAAGCGGACTCAGTGAAGAGGAGGCAATCCGGGATTTTGGAAACGTTGAGGAGCTGGCAGGGGAGATACTGGAAGCCTACCATGTGGATCCGAAATTTGAAGAAAAGACAAAAGGGATTGTGATTCTTACACCGGATATGGAGAAGGTTTCAAAGGAGAGCAGAAAACTGGCGGGCAAGGTCGGTGGACTCTTTGGAAAAGCAAGGGACAGGATCCACAGAATGAAAGAGGGGCTGGCAGGAACATGGAAGCGGTTTCGCACCAGACTGGGGAGCGTGCGGATGGCATCGGGAGAACCGGATGCCGGAGTATCCGGCAGGAGGGAACTGCGAAAGGGCGGCACGCTCAGGAGGCTTTTATACAACAGCGGAGTGTTGATCTGGAATCTGGCGTGGCTTTTTCTGTCCTGTGTCCTGATTGGGATCGCAGCCCTGTGTCTGTTCGGCTTTGGCGTGATGCTGATTCTCGTATTCTCCGGGTATCCGCTTCTTGGAGCCGAAATTTTCTGCTTTGGAGTAGCCGCTTCTGGAGGAGCGCTGGGACTTTTGACCTTCAGCCTTAGAAAGCGTTACCGGAAAAAAGAATCCGGGACAGACAAGACCGTATATTCAGAGGAGGTGGCGTAGATGAAAAAGTACCGGAAAGTGCTGGCAGGGATCTTTGCCGCCGGCGTGCTTGTTTGCGGAATTGGAGCCGGAATCGGCTTTGTGGAGTTCCTTTCTCTGGACTATGCAGGAGAGAGAAACATCGGAGAGACGGAGATGGCCGTTATGGAAGGAGAGATGGAACTGTCTGAGCCGTCTGACAGCAGCAAAATCCAGGTGTACATGGATTATGGACAGCCGTATCTGGATATTGAGTGGGATGACACCGTACCGGAACAGGTGATGAAGTATCGCATCGAATATAATAAGAAAGAAGTGCAGCCGGAAGCATGGCAGGATGACAGAGGATTCCTTGGGTTTTCCTTTTCGTTTGTGAATGTAGATGAAGTGAAAGATCTGATGGAGGCAAGAGATATGATCCTGAAGGATTTAAAGGAAAACAAGATCGGAAGCTACCAGAAAAAAGACATTGAATCCATCGTGCTGTCAATTAATCCGAAGAATCAAGAACGCATTGAAATATGGTAGAAAAAGGGCCGGAAATTCATGTTTCCGGCTCTCTTTATGGAAAGAAAATGTAAAATCGAAGTAAAATCTAGGTAAAATTGTGTTAATTTTTCGTTTAACCTATTGCGTAATCCCAGCTTTTCTAGTAAATATATAAATGAAATGTTAAAAATAAGTTAGCATTTTGTAAAATCAAGAGGAATAGTCTTTTTATGGAGGAAAAGAGAAAATGAAGCTGACAGACTTTTTTGGACTGCTGGGGGGACTTGCTCTGTTTCTGTATGGAATGCAGATGATGAGCTCCGGCCTTGAGGCAGCTGCCGGAAACAAGATGAAACGGATCCTGGAGAGACTGACGGCCAACCGCTTTCTGGGTGTTCTCGTGGGAGCGGGAGTGACGGCTGTGATTCAGT
>CAJFMZ010000134.1 GCA_904393575.1 uncultured Sellimonas sp.
CAAGGCTGGAAGCAAAGGTGTTTACCACAAAAACACTTGTGCAAGAAAAGTTTCCCGCCTTACAAAAGCTGTAAACTCTATCGCTTAATTTATAGAAACGAAAAGCAAAAGACATCCTTAACCGTCAGAGGATGTCTTTTTTTGTGCTTTTATTCTTCTGCCATACTTCTTGCCAGACTGCACTTCCATACCAATGCGCTTAACGCTACTGCAAGCATCACTCCGAAAGCCAGCAAGATAAGGCTTAGAATCCATGCGTACGAAACGCCGCTTCCCACAAAAATTCCCACGCCACGGACCGCTGTATAAATCAGGAACGCAATCTGCCATACAGCAAAAGAATTGGACGTTTGTCTCTGATCCAGATCCGATTCCCCTATGGCACAGACTTCCAAAACTGTCATTCCAAAATAAAACAACTCGGCAATAAGTCCTGCCCATCTCCAGATCCCTATCTCACAGTTGCCGGTAAAACGCACCATTGCTGTTCCAAATCCTGCAATCCAGGCATACCGGAATTTGATGTTCTCTGACTGCCGGTAAAGCTCTTCCATTCTCCTCGTCAGACATGCCAGCCCCACGATTGATCCGATTTCAATTTCATTGATCTGAATACCGATTAGTAATAGAAGATGACCGGCCAGAATTTCGTATTTCCACTTTTTCATCTACTTCACTCCCTTTTCCTTCAGGTACTTCCAGATATCCAAGATTCCCTCCGGCTCCCAGGTATCTGTTCTTATAACATCCCCAGCCTCATCATAATACACATACGACCAACCATCCACCGCAAAGGTTCTCCCTTTCTGATCTTTCTGAATCCAGAGTGTTCCCTTTTCAATCTGTGTTCCATCCGGAATCTCCTCATTCGAAGTCATCTGGATCTGGCAGACAGAATACCGGTATGGCCCAAACTCTTTTTGCGAGATCACTTCCACTACTCCCCTCGTCAGGATTCCATCTCCTTCAAGATAGACTGCGTACGGCATCAGGTCATCATCACTCTGGTTTGTAATACATGCAAAGGAATAGCAAATCGTGCTTGTCCCAGGCTCATCATCCCGGATAAGCAGCACTGTTTTTTCCGGAAGCATACCGCCTGTCAGAAAGACAGGCTCTTCCAGTTTCATTTTCTGTTCTATAAAAACTCCGGCGGCTATCATCAACACAATCAAGACCGCCCCTGCAATTCCGATCCTGATATTCTTTTTCATCATTTTCTCACTCCTGTGCTTTTTCCCATTATAACATCTTGTTTCCTGTCAGGGGGAAAAATATTTCCTTTTACTCTCACACAGCCGCGTCTTGAAATCTGCTCAGTGTGGCTTCGCTCCCACTACAGTACCTTCGTAGCCTTTTGCCAGAGCATCGTATATTCTTTTTCTGCGATTGAACTGTAAAAGAAAGCCGATACCGGGAAATCCATGTCCCGGTATCGGCTTTCTATGTAGCGTTATTTGTGTATCAATGATTAGTTGTTGATCAGTTTGTCGTCCTCTGCCCAACTGTAGAGCTTTCTTAATTCTGCTCCTACTACTTCGGATCCGTGCTGAGCGCCTTTTGCTCTCATAGCGTGGAAGTGAGGTGCGCCGATCTTGTTCTCTAACAGCCAGTCTTTTGCAAATGTTCCATCCTGGATGTCGGAAAGAATCTTCTTCATTGCTTTCTTTGTATCTTCTGTGATGATCTTTGGTCCTGTGATGTAATCACCGTATTCTGCTGTGTTGGAGATAGAGTATCTCATTCCTGCGAAACCACTCTGGTAGATCAGGTCTACGATCAGTTTCATTTCATGGATACATTCAAAGTATGCGTTTTCTGCCGGATATCCAGCTTCCACAAGTGTATCAAATCCAGCCTGCATTAATGCAGCAACACCGCCGCAGAGAACTGCCTGCTCACCAAAGAGGTCTGTCTCTGTTTCGATCTGGAAGGTACTTGTCAGAAGTCCTGCTCTTGCGCATCCGATTGCAGCGCCGTATGCCAGTGCCAGATCCAGAGCTTTTCCTGTCGCATCCTGCTCTACACATACGAGAGCCGGAACGCCCTGTCCGTCTACATAAGTACTTCTTACTGTATGTCCTGGTGCCTTTGGTGCGATCATGGTTACATCCACATCTGCAGGCGGTTTGATCTGTCCGAAATGAATTGCGAAACCATGAGCGAACATCAGCATTTTTCCTTCTGTCAGGTTTGGCTCAATGTCTTTTTTGTACATGTCTGCCTGTAATTCATCGTTGATCAGGATCATGATGATATCAGCCCATTTTGTAGCTTCCTGGTTGGTCATGACTTTCAGTCCCTGAGCCTCTGCTTTTGCTTTGGATTTGCTGCCTTCATAGAGTCCGACAACAACGTCACATCCGGATTCTTTTAAGTTCAGGGCATGTGCATGTCCCTGGCTTCCGTATCCGATAATGGCAATTTTTTTGCCCTCCAGTAAAGATAAATTACAGTCTTCCTGATAATAGATTTTTGGTTTGTTCATTGTTACTCTACCTCCTGATTTTCTACTATAATCGTCAAAGGGAACATCCCTTCAGCTTTCAGATTAGTCAAACCCGTTTAACCGGGCTCTCCTTTGCAGGATCTCTTCCGCATCTGCGATGTCCTGATTTCCTCTGGAAAGTCCTGTGATCCCGGTCCTTGCAAGTTCCAGAATCTCATATCCGTCCAGCAGATTCAAAAACGCATCCAGTTTTGACTGTGCGCCGGTAAGCTCTACGATCAAAGATTCCTTCTCCACATCGATGATCTTCGCCCGGAAGACATCTGCGATGGCGATAATTCCAGGTCTTAATGACGCATCCGCCTTGATTTTTACAAGAATCAGCTCCCTGTAAACAGACTCTTCATCCTTGAGAAGCTTGATCTCCAGCACATCCTCCAGCTTGCGTACCTGTTTTTCAATCTGGGAGAGAATCCTCTCGTCCCCGCTTGCAACGACAGTAATCCGTGTGAATCTGACATCAGCAGTCACACCTGCAGTGATGCTGTCAATGCTGAAACCTCTTCTGCTGAAAAGTCCTGCAATACGGCTCAGTACTCCTGGTGTATTGTCGACCAATAAAGAATAAACCTGTTTTCTCATACAACTACCTCTACTTTCTTTTTTAAAAAACAGAGTGCGTTCTGTTTTTCTATTGTAACAACGAATCATTCTTTTGTCAAGTAAAGTACTAAATCTTTTTTCCTTTACCTGGCATTCTGTTTCTGTATCTTCTCTGCCAGGTCATTCAGATAAACCCAGCGGTCCATTTTTTCTTCCAGTTCTTTCTCCGTTTTTTCCTTTTCGGAAGTCAGTTCTGTCAGTTTCATGGAATTGGTGGCATTCTGCATCATATCCTGATCCAGCTTTTCCAGTTTTTCTTCCAGAGCAGCAATCTCATCGTCTATGCTTTCATACTCTTTCTGCTCCTTATAACTGAATTTCAGCTTTTCCTGCCGCGGCTTTTTCCATGTCTCCTCCGCCTTCTGCGGCTTCTCCGTTTCTTCCTTCTCCTTTTCCTTCTCCTTTCTGGCATTCAGATAATCGGTATAGCCCCCTTCATACTGTTTGACATTCCCCTGGCCGTCCAGTTCAAAAATCCGATCCGCCACATTGTCCAGGAAATAGCGGTCGTGGGATACCGCAATGACAATCCCGTCAAAAGAATTCAGATAATCTTCCAGAATGGTTACCGTAGCGATATCCAGATCATTGGATGGCTCGTCCAGAAGCAGCACATTGGCCCCCTGCATCAGTACACTCAGAAGATAAAGCCGTCTCTTTTCCCCTCCTGAGAGTTTTTCCACCGGCGTATACTGCATGTCGGGAGTAAAGAGAAAACGTTCCAGCATGGCCGATGCACTGATTCTTCCCTCTTCCGTCTGAACATATTCGCCAAAATCCCGAATGTAGTCGATCACCCGCACACTGGTATCCATGTCCGGCGCCTCCTGGGCGAAATATCCGATCCGTATCGTCTCTCCGATTTCAATTTCTCCGGCATCCGGAGCAGTCTTTCCTGCAATCATCTTCAAAAGCGTGGACTTTCCGCATCCATTAGGGCCTACGATCCCCAATCTCTGATCACGCAGTACAATATAGTCCAGATCCCGGATCAGTGTTCTGTCCCCGTATCCTTTGGAAATATGGTGAAGTTCAATCGTCTTTTTACCCATCCGGGTACTGATCCTTGCCACATCCACACTCCGGGCAGTCTCCGGTTCCTTTCCATTTTTCAGGGCTTCCAGCCTTTCCAGTCTGGCCCGCTGCTTGGTGCTCCTTGCCCTGCATCCGCGTCTGGCCCATTCCAGCTCCATGCGCAGGACGCTTTTCCGCTTTCTCTCGGATGACAGTTCCATCTCTTCCCGCTGGGCCTTCAACTCCAGAAATCCAGAATACCCGGCCTCGTATCCGTAAATCTTCCCCTGATCCACTTCCAGAATCCGGTTTGTCACCCGGTCAAGAAAATAGCGGTCATGGGTTACCATCATGACAACTCCCCGATAGTTTCTCAGATACTCTTCCAGCCAGATGATCATTTCTTCATCCAGATGATTGGTGGGCTCATCCAGCAAAAGGATATCTACATCCTCCGCCAGTATTTTGGCCAGCGCCGCCTTCCTTCTCTGTCCTCCGGAAAGCGCATCTATCTTCTCTTTGTAATCGGTGATGCCAAGTCTGGTCAGATTACTCTGGACTTTCCAGTCCATATCCGGATTGCCTGTAAATGCATATTCCGCAAGGTCCGCATCCTTCGGGAACTCCGGATTCTGCGGCAGATAGGCTGTCTTTTTCCCGTTCTGCCTGACAATCTGTCCCTCATCCGTCTCCTCTTTTCCAGCTATCATTTTCAAAAGGGTGGATTTTCCGGTTCCGTTAATTCCGACGATCCCGATCTTATCCCCTTCCTGCACTCCAAAGGACGCATCCTCAAACAGGAATTTATCCCCGAATCGTTTTGTAATGTGTTCTATATTGATGATATTCATTGTCTTACTCCAGTTTCATTTGCTATAATCCGCTTACCCAATATGATAAGGGATTTTTGATTTTACGTCAATGTACGCAAAAAGACCGCTGTCAAAAACGGACAGCAGTCTTTGCTCTTTAATAGCCCAGTCTGGGAAGCACATTCTTGGGTTCATCGTAAATCAGAAGATCCGCTTTCTCATCCAGCAGTGTCTTTTCATTGTGAATCAGCACGATCCTGCTTCCCTCAAAACATTTGATATAATTGTGAAATACTTCTGAACTGAGCGATGTCCCAAGCAGAAGCAGCACATCACTCTTTTCGATCTCCTCCAGTGTTCGGGACAGTTTATCGCTGTCAAGCATCTCTCCAAAAAAGGATACATCCGGTCGGATCACACCTCCGCATATCTCACAATAAGGAACTTTCCGGGCCTTTTTGATATCGTCCACAGAATACTGTCTTCCGCATTTCTGGCAGTGATTATGATAGATGCTTCCATGCAGATTGATCACATTTCTGCATCCGCTCCGCTCGCTGAGCTCATAAACATTACTTGAAATAATACATTTGAGCTTTCCCGCCCGTTCCATCGCGGCGAGCGCGTAAGTGGACGCCGACGGCTCCACATCTGCCAGAATTTCATTTCTGTAAAAATCGTAAAAGGTCTCTGTCCGTGTATTAAAAAAGGCATCCGTATACAGATATTCCGGAGAACGCCCGTACTTTTCCTCAATCCTGTACGCACGTTCCTGCTCCTTCAGCGGGGATAATCCGCATTCCTCTATCATGCCGGATCCGCAAAGTGCAACAATGTACTGTCCTTTGTCAATAATTTCCCTCAATGTGTCCAGCTTGTTCAACTCCTGCATAGCAAGTCCTCTCCCTTCGGGCCCGCCCCGCACAAGGGCTCAGGCCCTTTTTATTTATTATACTATACAGGCCATCTATGTACAAGAAACATCTGGGAATTCATCACCCAAGATCCGGTGTATCCATCAGCCGGATCACATCCGAGGCTTTTCCATCGGTTTCAAAGATCACGATTTCGTTGGATCCTTTCTTTAAGAACGGCGCCGGAATGTAAAGGCGTTTCTGCGGCCCCGCTTCCCAGAAGCGGCCGATATTTCTGCCGTTTACAAATACGCATCCTTTGCCGAATCCGTCCACGTCCAGGAAGGTATCCGCCGTTTTCTCTGCCTGGAAGGTAAACCGGTAAAATGCCGGCATGCCCTCTTCATAGCCGCGCTGGAAATCCACCCTGGACGGATCCTCCAGCGGAAGGGGATACATATCCCATCCCATATGGAATGTACCATTGATCAGCACTCCATGGGTAATTCCTTTTTTCTGCAGTTCGATTTCCGGTCCGTAATTGACTCTTCCCATGTTTTCCATCAGAATATCCAGGCTTCCCTGCTCTTTTTCCAGCATAAATCCTGTGGTCCGGTTCATTTCGTAATCATTGCGGATATCCACCTGTTTTCCATCTGCAAAGAGAACCGCACGGTCCGCGCCTCCCCGGATTTCACAGGAGCGGATCTCCTTTCCTCTT
>CAJFMZ010000135.1 GCA_904393575.1 uncultured Sellimonas sp.
CCGCTTCCACTCCACTTAAGACCGCTTTTTTGACTGGTACAGGTCCGCAGTTTTGGAAAATCCCATCTTCTTTCAGCCAAAGTCTGCAAAGATCCTCCATTTCCACCGGATCTTCCGGGGCTTTTCCCAGACTCGCAGCACAGCTCTCCGGCCGGTGAGCCGCTTCCCAAAAGGTCTTCCCTACCGCCTTCCAGTTCAGAATTCCTATGACTGCATCACAAAAATCAGGGACTTCCGGCTCTCTGCTTCCGGGCACCTTCACCCATCTGCCTCTTGCCCCGTCTGCCTCCACATACAGTCGGATGCCCCTTTCCATCAACGCCCGCATCGCTGTTTCCGGAATCGGTCCGATCTTCCCTTTCGGAAGCTCCCTGCCAATCGTCAAAGGCATCTTCCCGTATTCTCTTATTTTCTCTTTGACTTTCTGAAAAGAACAGTCTCCCTTCCAGACCAGGAACCCTTCTTCCGGCTTCCACATTTTGGTTGTAGTTACGGCTGCCGCCATCACATCTGCCTTTCTGCATTCCCGGACGCAGGTATAGACTGCCGTCGTCTTTCCGCCGGCTCCTGTAAATGCCACACACGACGCATCCTTCAATCCTAACTCTCCAAGCATGTTCTCTCCCATTCTTCCAGTGCCCGGCATACACTGCCTCCCACAGCCAGTGCCTTGTCTGAGATCAAAAAGCACCTGGCATTGCTGTCTGTCCTTGGATCTATATCCATGATTTTCAGCCCTTTGGAAACCGGATATCCTTCTTTGATCGCTCCGCGCAGATATCCTGTGAGAGATGCAAAGACCGGTGTTTCATCAATCACGGCAAGGAGCTCCCCTCTTTCCACCCGGTCACCTATCTTTTTCCGATACCGGATTGTTCCTGCACACGGTGCATGGATCACCCGCTCTTTTGCATACCCTGCAATTACGCCCGGTACACCGGTATTGGGAATCGCACTTCCGTGCCGGTAGATCTTCCCCAGGCTTTCCCCGCGCATTGTCTCGATCACAAGGTCCGTATCCTCTCCTGCTGTAAATCCGGGGCCAAGTCCAATCGTCAGAGGCGCCATGTCGATCCTGGTCCCCAGATTTCGTTTTGCCAGTATCGCATCTACCAGCGCAACAGGATGCAGCCAGGACAAACAGGTGCATTCCGGATCTATCAATACCGGAACCTCCTTGCCCTTCCAGGCATCCTCCGCCTCCTGTTTGGACCGGACGATTCTGGCTGTCATCCCTTCTACAGTACAGCTTCCCCCATAAACTGCTTCACAGAATGCCACCTGACGCCGGATACATGCCGGAAGATCGGTCTCCAGGACAAGAACCCGGTATCCTTTCCTTGCCAGCAGATAAGCCGTCCCTGTCGCAAGATCTCCGCCGCCCCGTACAATCACTGTTTTCTTTTCATCCATATCCCAGACTTCCTCTTTTCCTGCCTCCATTCGAAACAGATCGTCCATGTGCTGTTTCAAAACAGCTTTCCCTCCTGTATCTCCTGTAAGACCTCTCAGTTCCGGAAAATACCGTTCCTGAAATACACATGGATTTTTCGGTCCGTTTCTGTCAATACATCCGATTCCTTTTCCACTTTTCAGGAAGCCCTCCAGCATGGCTTCCAATGTACTTCTCTTCAAAAAAGGCTGATCGCAGACGCAAAAGCATACCGCATCACGCTCCTGCCACTTAGGCTGCTTCTGGATCGAATCCAGAGCCAGTTGAATTGAAAAAGAAATCCCTTTCTCCGGATCTCTGTTCATCACACAGATCTCAGGCCCGTCCAGCCGCACGTTCCTCTCTCTGGAAAGGACTACGGCTGTGCATCCTTTCCAGTCTGCCTGTATCTTTCGTATTTTATCAAGCAGGAGGAAGAGAAGCTCTCTTCCTCCTGTTTTCTCCATCAGCTTGTCTTCTGTTCCGTAACGCAGACTTCTGCCGGCTGCAAGAACCGCAAAATGTACACGTATCATGACGAATGTTTCATTCCCATATATACTTTTTCAGCCGTAATCGGAAGCTCCCGGATATGAACTCCCGTAGCATTTGCGACTGCAGCGGCAAGAGCAGGAGACGGTGTATTAATCACGATTTCTCCAATCGACTTTGCGCCAAATGGTCCTGTCGGTTCATAACTGCTCTCAAATTCCACCCGGATCTCTCCCGTATCCATTCTTGTAGGAATCTTATACTGCATAAAGGAATTGCTGAAATTTTGTCCCTTGTCACTATATACAATATCTTCGTAAAGTGCCATTCCGATTCCCTGTACCAGACCACCTTCTGTCTGTACTCTTGCAAGACTCGGATTGATGACGGTTCCGCAGTCCACTACAGCGGCATAGTTCACCGGCGTTACCTTTCCTGTCTCCAGATCTACTTCCACTTCTGCCATGCCGACCATGAAAGGCGGAGGAGATGTCGGGGAATAATGTGCCTCTGAGGCCATCAGAGCTTCTTCATTTGCGCACATCACCCTATTCCCGATTTCTTTTAAAGAAATCTCTTTGCCATCCTTCGGTGACCAGACTCTTTTACCGTCAAATTCCACGTCTTCTCTACTGCATCCAAGATATTCCGCCCCCTTCAGGCAGATTTTCTCTTTCAGCTTCTCGCACGTCTTCACAACAGCCATACCCGTCACATAGGTAGTGCTGGACGCATAAGAACCGGTATCGTACGGAGAAGAATCGGTATCTACACCGGATACAATGATATCTTCCATCTCACAGTCCATACAATCGGCTGCCATCTGGGCCAGAATCGTATCACACCCGGTCCCCATGTCAGATGCGCCTACCATAAGACTGTAAAATCCGTCATCATTGACCTTCATGGCAACAGATGCCGTATCCACATTGGAAATACCGGATCCCTGCATTGCCATGGCCACTCCGACTCCTCTTACTTTTCCGTTCCCCATGTCTCTGGACGGATATTTTTCATCCCATCCGATCAGTTCCTTTGCCCTTTGCATACAGCGGTCCAGCGCACAGCTCTGAGCAGTCTCTCCATAGTAAGCAGGCATAACCTGGCCTTCCCTTACCATATTCAGCTCCCGGAGCCGCACCGGATCCATATGCATCTGCTCAGCCAGTTCATTCACTGCGGATTCCACCGCAAAAATTCCCTGGGTTGCTCCATATCCCCGGTATGCTCCGGAGGACATCACATTTGTGTAAACTACATCATACCGGAACCGAAAGGCATCCGTCTTCCCGTAAAGCGGAATGGATTTATGCCCGGAGAGCCCGACGGTTGTCGGCCCATGTTCTCCAAATGCCCCTGTATTGGACAACGTATAAACGTCAATCGCACGGATCCTTCCTGACTCATCTGCGCCGACCCGCACATGGACCTCCATTTCATGGCGCGGAGAAGATGCAGTCTGGGACTCTTCTCTTGTAAAGACAATTTTGGAAGGCCGTCCTGTTTTCCATGTAACAAACGCCGGATAAACCTCCGATACCACCGTCTGCTTTGCGCCAAATCCTCCTCCGATTCTCGGTTTGATCACGCGGATCTTCGACTTTGGAATTCCAAGAGCATTGGACAAAATTCTTCTGGCATGGAAAGTAACCTGGGTGGAGGAAACCACATTCAGCCTTCCATATACGTCCATATAACAGTATGTCCGGAATGTTTCCATCATCGTCTGCTGGTTTGCCTGTGTATGATATGTCTGATCCACCACATACCTGCATTCTGAAAGGACCTGATCTACATCTCCACCTTCGTCTTTCCCGCTGGCACAGAGATTTCTCTTGTTGTCCGCTCCCACATCACAAAGACTTCTCCAGTTCTCTTCCGGATGGACAAGGATATCGTTGTCTTTCGCTTTTCTGAAATCCAGAAGCGGAGTGAGTACCTCATACTCTACTTTGATCATCTTCATGGCCCGGTCTACCGCTTCTTTCGTTTCTCCTGCGACAATAGCCACGGCATCGCCTACAAACCTTACTCTCTGATCAAGAATCAGACGGTCATAGGGACTCGCCTCCGGATAGGTCTGTCCTGCCATCGTGAATCGTTCCTTCGGGCAGTCCTCGTAGGTAAACACTGCCGTCATTCCCGGTACTTTCATCGCTCTGGAATAGTCGATGTTTTTGATCAGCGCATGCGCATGGGGACTTCTCAGCACCTTGACGATCAAGCAGTCCTTTGGCGCCAGATCATCGGTATAGACCGGCTTCCCAGTCACCAGCGCTTTGGCATCGATCTTTGGTATCGCCTGATTTACTTTCTTCATGGATCTACCCTCTTCTTTCTCTCAGATATTTTTCCACAGCGCGCATCTGCCCCGCATACCCGGTACAGCGGCAAAGATTACCCGCCAGGTATTCCCGGATTTCCTCTCTGTCCGGACAGTGGCCGGATGCGCACAGCTCACGCTCCATTGCAAGGACATTCATAATAAAGCCCGGAGAACAGTATCCGCACTGTTCCGCCCCTTCTGCCGCCAGATATGCTCCGAATCTGGCAGCCTCTTCCTGAAGTCCCTCCAGCGTTGTGACCGCTTTCCCCTGGATTGCTGCTGCCAGAATAGAACAGGAAAGCCTCGGAGTGCCGTCAACCCAGACCGTACAAAGCCCGCAGTTTGTCGTCTCGCATCCACATTTCACACTATAACATCCCAGTTCTCTTAGAACATCCAGAAGCAGAGCACCGGCTTCCACTTCTGTACGGACTGTCTTTCCATTTAATTCAAACTGCACTTCCATCTATACATTCTCCTCTTCCAACGCTTTCTTTGCCCTTCCGGCAAGCACTCTGCCAAGATGTCTCCGGTATTCGCTGCTTCCGCGCATATTGCTTCCATAAGGAAAGGTATCCGCAGCATCCTCCATTCCTTCCAGCGTGGTCTCTACCGACTCCGCCTTCATCGGCCTCGCACCGATAGCCAGAACTGCCTTTCCGTCTTTCTCTGATGCCGCGCATGTCAAGACCGGAAAATCTGTCTGGCTTCTTCGTTCCGAAAGATACACTGCCTTTCTGCCGTCTTTGGCAACAATCAGCTCCTCCAGAATATCTCTGTCACGCTCCATTCTGACAAATTCAGAAAGCGGAACGATGCCTTTTTTATAAAGCTTCACCCTGGTATCCAGTACAAGGAACGCAGTCAAAATATCAGAAAATCCGTACCTGCCAAAAATACTTCCTCCTACCGTCGCTCCATTTCTGAACTGGACCCCGACAATATGCCTGGTGCATTCCCGGAAAAAATCCCCGAACTCCTCTGCAAGCCTTCTGTCCGTCTCAAGCTGGCGCAGGGTACACATACATCCAATATGTATGTCCGTCTCGCTTTCTGTAATCTGATCAAGTCCAAGCCCGGAAAGATCAATGACGGTATTGACGTTCCCTCTGCCCATCCTGACCCACATCATTCCTCCGATGACACGGTTTGCCCGTTTCTGATTCAGCTCATATGCTTCCTCCAGCGTGTCAGGCTTTACATAGTTTTTCACTGTTATCAAAATGTTTTTCCTCCCGTCTCTCTGAAATCATCCATAGTTCTCTTTATTTTAGCATAACCTCTCTTTAATATCTACATACAAAGCCTCTTTTTCCTGTAATTATAATAGTATACCGTATCTGACAGGAATTCTTCTTCCGCCACTTCCGAACGGTTGATACTGTAAACAGCATCTCTGAGCTCGCAGATTCCCGGACTTTTGCTTTCCGGAACAAGCAGCACTTCATGAATACTGCTCGGAAGAATGTAAAAATTCTCCTTCCACTCCTCTCCGATCAGTTCCAGAAGCCCTGGATACAAAATCGCTGCCGCCCCATGACTTCTCTGCACATTGGTGAGTACATACATCAGACCGTCAAACTGATGATCGGCTTCACACCCTGGAAACAGTTCCATGACCACATTCTGAATGTCCTGGAGCTCCGCCGGCAGCAGCCGTGGTGTATTCCGTCCGGCCGCACGTTTGACATCATCCAGCGTAATTCCCCATGCCCGCAGATGTTCATTTCGGATCAGCATCGAAACTGCACTGTATTTTTCAACAGAAAACAACACACAGAACACAATGTCCAGATCCAGATAGGAAAGATGTGGTATCTCCTCTAACAGCATCCGGTTTTTTTCTTTATTGATGAGACGGTACACGATCTTTCCCTTCATTCTCTCGTAGTCTTTCAAATATTCTGCTTCCAGAACCGTATCCGGAATTTTCTGGCTCTGTCTGTACCACTCCAGAAGTCCGTCTGTCACGCCCTTGATTTCCATCCCATGCAGGTACCGCTCATAATAATCCTCCATATATACAATCGGTGAAATGGACTCTTCTTCTTTTCTAAACAGAAATCCCCTGCGGATCTCGCCATTATTTTTCGTAGCCGTATAATCCTCTATCAACACCTCCCCCGGCAATTTTTCCTGTAAACTTTCTTTGACATTTGATAAAAATAACTGATACTCCATGTAAGCTCCTTCCGGGCCCGATGAAGTCTGAATG
>CAJFMZ010000136.1 GCA_904393575.1 uncultured Sellimonas sp.
TGAAACTGAAAGACCTGATCGATGAGGAGAAAGGAAATTTATAATGGCTAATGGAATTTGTATTTTCGCAGAAAATTATAATGGAAAATTAGAGCCGGCATCTGCAGAACTTGTCTCCGCGGCACGTCTGATTCAGGAAACAACAAAGGAGCAGATCAGTGCGGTTGTCGCGGCAAAAGACTGTGACGGCATTATCGAAGAGTTAAAGAGCATCGGCGTGGAAAAGATTTATGTAGTGAAGACAGACCGGGACATCCTTCTTCAGGATGACGCTGCCAGCCAGGTGCTTGCGGACATGATCAAAAAGATCGATCCATCCTCTGTCCTGATTCCGGCGACTCCGGCAGGGCGGTCCATTTTCTCAAGAGTGGCAATGAAGTTAAACTGCGGTCTGACAGCAGACTGTACCGAGCTGCTTGTAGGGACGAAAGAGGATGGTACTTACTATATCAAACAGAACAAGCCTTCCTACGGGGAAAATGTATTCGTCACCATCATTACAAAAGACGGATATTATCCACAGATGATGACGGTGCGTCCGGGCGTCTATACCGTACCGGAACAGACGGAAGAAAATGCGGAAGTCGTCTACATGGATGACATCCAGGTTCCGGAATCCCGGATTGAAGTGGCGGAAGTGCTGCCGGAAGAAGAATCCACAGACAGCATCCTTTCCGCAGAGATCGTTGTAGTAGGAGGAAGAGGAACTCTCGAAGATGACAATTTTGAACTGGTGAAACAGTTTGCTGATAAGATCGGAGCGGCAATCGGAGGAACCCGTCCGATGGTGGATACGGGAACCATTCCGTTTGACCATCAGATCGGCCAGACCGGACTGACCATCCGTCCGAAGATCTGTATTTCCCTTGGTGTGTCCGGAGCGATCCAGCACACGGAAGGAATCAAGGACACGAAGCTTTTTGTGGCGGTCAATACCGATGAAAACGCAGCGATCTTTAAAGTGGCGGACTACGGAATGACGGCAGATCTCCGTGAGATTCTGGAAAATTATCTGAAACTGTAGTACAATACGATTGAGGTGATACAAATGGAATTATTAGAACTTATGAGAACAAGACACTCTATCCGCAGCTATACCGATGCACCGGTATCTGAGGAAGATATTACGAAGATTCTTCAGGCAGGCATGCTCTCCGCATCCGGAAAAGGGATCCGTCCATGGGAATTCATCGTTGTGACAGACAAGGATGTCCTTCAGAAGATGTCTGACTGCCGTGCAGGATCGGTAAAGATGCTCAAAGAAGCAGCCTGCGCGATTGTTGTTGTGGGAAATGAAGATGCTTCCGATGTATGGATTGAGGACTGCTCCGCAGTGATGAGTAACATGCATCTGATGGCTCACGCACTGGGACTTGGAAGCTGCTGGGTACAGGGAAGACTCAGAAAGGCAGAAGACGGAAGAGATACCGAAGCGTTTGTAAGAGATATCCTTGGATATCCGGAGAACTGCAAACTCCAGGCGATTCTCACAGTCGGAGTTCCAAACGAAGAAAAGGCACCGTACGAGCTGGATAAACTTCCGATGAAAAAAGTACATTATGGTAAATTTTAAGTAGACAATGTATATTTGAAAAGCCCTGCCGGCAATCGGGCCGGCAGGGCTTTTTTGACTGCTGTATCAGGTGTTTTTTTGATGTTGACAAACCTATTGTTTCGTGATATGTTTAGGGCAATTTCGTTTAGTGAAAATTAGAAAGGCGGTGGGTAAAATGAGTCCGGTGAAAAGAACAGTGATTCTGATTTGCAGTATGATTCTGATAAGTTTTACCCTCGCTGATTTTGGTATGGCAGGCCAGGATCTTTCTCATATCCAGAATATGGAAGAGACAGAAGAGATGGAACAGACGATTTCGGAACATGGTAAGAACCCGTTGCATGCCCCGGATACTACTCAGGGAGAAACGGGGATGCTGTGGCGAATGATAAAGGGAGGGAGAGAAAGTCTGGCAAGAAGCGCTGTACTTTTTTTTGCTTGCTTTTTTGCTTTTGGTTTTTATATCTTAAGGATCAGCCCGCTCTGGTGTTATCTGCGCTTTTACAGGTTCCATGTCTTTGATCTGGCACGATTCCTGTGCGAACTGATTACCCAGAAAAAAAAGGATGGGAAAAAAAGAATCCCTATAGGGAGATACAGTCTCCTTTCCAATTAGGACAGAAAATAAAATATAGGGAAAAGCGTGAAAGGAAATAAAAATGAAGCGTTTTGTGGAGTTTTTGAAACATCAGCCGCCGGGACGGCTGATCACGACAGGATTTGCGGTCGTGATTCTGCTCGGCGCACTGCTTTTGCTTCTGCCGTGTTCTGTAAAAGAAGGAGCAGAAGTGACATTTGTTGACGCTCTGTTTACATCCACCAGCGCGGTATGCGTGACCGGACTGATTGCCATTGATACAGCGGATCATTTTACGGCACTCGGTCAGGGGATTGTGGCACTTTTGATCCAGGTCGGCGGACTTGGCGTCACATCCGTAGGTGTCGGAGTCATGATTGCCGTGGGACGGAAAGTCGGAATCCGCGGCCGGTCTCTTGTGAAGGAAGCGCTTAACGTGGATACTTACAGTGGGCTGGTAAAGCTGGTCAAGGGGATTCTCATTACCACACTGTGCTTTGAAGGAGCAGGGGCCGTGCTTAGTTTCCTTGTGTTTGTACAGGATTACCCGCCGCTCCATGCGCTTGGAATCAGCCTGTTTCATTCCGTTGCGGCCTTTAACAATTCCGGGTTTGACATCCTGGGAGGGCTGCGCAATCTGATTCCATATCAGGACAATGTGCTTTTGAATCTGACGACCTGTGGACTGATCTTCTTTGGAGGAATCGGCTTCCTTGTCATTATGGATGTGCTGAAGTGCAGGAGATTTAAAAATCTGACTCTGCACTCCAAAGTAGTGCTGACGACCAGCGCGGTACTGATTGTGCTTGGAACATTTCTTCTGAAACTGACGGAGCATATTTCCTGGATGGGAGCGCTGTTTCACAGCGTATCGGCGAGAACAGCCGGATTTTCCACCTATGCCATAGGGGACTTTACGAATGCCGGACTGTTTGTGCTCTGTGTGCTGATGTTTATCGGTGCGTCTCCGGGATCCACCGGAGGCGGTATCAAGACCAGTACGTTTTTTGTACTGGCACAGTCTACAAGAAGCATGTTTTCCAAACGGGCAGTCGGGGCGTTTAAAAGGAGTATTTCCAGACAGAATATCAATAAGGCATATTCCATCGCCATGCTGTCCAGCCTTGTAGTAGTGACTGCGATTTTTCTGATGTGTATCATTGAGCCGGAGTTTGATTTTGTTCAGATCGTATTTGAAGTCATTTCCGCATTCGGCACTGTGGGGCTTTCCACCGGGATTACACCAGATTTGAGTGATATGGGAAAACTCGTAATTATTCTTGTGATGTTTATCGGGCGCCTTGGTGCCATGACGCTCATCACCATGTGGATTGAACGCCCGGAAAAGCACATCAGATATACAGAAGAGACGATTGCAATCGGATAAAGTGTGGATAAGAAAGGAAAAACAGATATGAAAAAGAAAGCACCAGCGAATTCTTTTGGGGTCATCGGCCTGGGACGTTTTGGAATGGCCCTTGCCATGACACTTGCAAAAGCGGGAAAAGAAGTGATCGTGTTAGATGAAAATGAACATAAGGTAAGAGAGATGCGTCAGTACACGGATTTCGCGTTCGTGACAAGCGAACTCAACGAGGAGGCGCTCCGGGAAGCGGGAATCCAGAACTGTGATGTTGCCATTGTCTGCATTGGAGAAAATGTGGGAGTCGGAATCCTGACTACCATGAGCGTGATTGACATGGGTGTGCCGCGGGTGATCGCCAAGGCACTGACGACAGAGCAGGGCGCGGTTCTCAAGAAGATCGGCGCGGAAGTCGTTTATCCGGAGAAGGATATGGCCTACTTCCTCGGCAAAAAATTGGTATCCAATAACTTTCTGGATTTTATCTCTCTGGATGACAGTGTGGAGATCCGGCAGGTACTTGTATCAGGGAGCGCCAGCGGCAGGAGTATTGAGGAACTTGCCCTGCGGAAAAAGTACCAGCTCAATATCATCGCCATCGAAAGGGATCACAAGACGACCATCGAGGTGCGCCCGGACGACCGGCTTTGGGAGGGGGATATCATTTCCGTGATCGGAAAAGTAGATGCCATCGATGAGTTTGAAAATGAACTATAGAGAGCCGGACTGTCGGACACCATAGGTTTCCCGGTACTGGCGCATGGTCATGCCGGATGCCTCCTTGAAATATTTTCCCAGATGGCTCTGAGAGGAAAAGCCGAGGCAGGCGGCGATCTCGCCGTAGGTATAGCGGGAATAGATCAGCAGATTTTTTGTCAGGCGGATCTTTTCCCGCCGCATGAAACCGGTCAGAGAAATATTCTCGCACCGGCGGAAGAGACCGGAGAGATAGTTGGCGTTCAGCCCGGCTGCATCGGCAATTTCCTGCACCGTAAGTTTTTCGTGCAGGTGGGTAAAAATATAATCTTTACATCTTACGATATGGGGATTCCCGGCTTTGTCAGGAGTCCCTTCTTTTTGTGCGTTTATTTCCTGGACCATTCTGGCATATTCAAACTCGGCGGCATGAAACAGGTGGAAAAGAGACGGAATATCCTGGCATTCTTCTGCCTCCTGAATATAGGAATCGCACAGGGAAAAGGCGGTCTCGGAGGCGAGGCCTCCTCGGATGGCGGCCCGGCTTGCAAGAGTGATGACGACGATGGCCCGGTTTTTCGTATGGCGCAGCGGATCGTTGGCAAGGGTTCCGATCTCCCCAGGATAATCCTCTGCCAGGCTTCGTCTGAGCTGTTCCGGGTCTCCCGCCTCGATGCTGGCAAATTCCCGCAGTTCCTGGTCATAAGGATTGTGTGTCTTCCCGGTTTCCCGGTTCTCAAAGACAAGTTGTGAAAAATGTTTCTGCAGACGGTCAAAGGATTCCGGCTCGATACAGTTATCCAGAAAGAGACGGCCCTCAGTATAGGGATCCTCCCGGTACAGATTGCAGGCAAGCAGGACATCCTGAACCAGTGTGCGAAAGGTGCAGACGGCCACGCTTTCTGTCCAGAGGGGATCCGGCAGAGGCTCTGTGACACTGCGAAGCAGGGAGACCGGTTCCGACAGGCGGACCGGCCCGATCACAAAGAGGCGTTCCTGGCATGGAGAAAGAGCATAGACCAATATTCCGTTGACGGAAAGGAGGGCCGGGGTTTCCGGAAATCCATCCGGAGAAGAGAAAAGGGTTAAAATTTCCTGATCCTCATATAGATCGGAAAAATCCGGCCGTGCACAGCAGAAGCCGGAGAGGGATCCGTCCGGACGGTAGTGCCGGACAATCGTATGAAGATGCCGGGAAATGTGTTCCATCAGATATGCATGGTTCATAGAGAAGCCTCCTGAAAATTTGATTGTGTTCAGTATAACACATTTACTGAGAAATCTGATAAATATATGAGGAATGTAGTATAAAAATCCTCTGATTCGTATTAGGATACAGTTAAGAAAATTTTCGGACAGGAAGAAAGGATGGAATGGATGGATATGAAAAGAGAGCTGTTGTTTGGAGCCGCATATTATCCGGAGTATATGCCTTACGACAGGCTGAAGGAGGATATCCGGATGATGAAAGCGGCGGGAATGAATGTGGTACGGATTGCAGAATCCACATGGAGTACGTTGGAGCCACGGGATGGAGTCTTTGACTTTACTTATATCGACCAGGTGCTTTCGGCGGCGGAGGAAGCGGGAATGAAGGTCATTATCGGAACCCCGACCTATGCCTTGCCCTCCTGGCTCTGTAAGAAGGATCCGGATATCCTGGTGGAGACAAAAGAGGGGAAAAAGAGCTATGGGCCGCGGCAGATTTATGATCTGTTAAATCCTACGTTTCTGTTCCATGCGGAAAGGGTCATCCGAAAGCTGGCTGAACATACCGCAGGGGAAAAGACGGTGATCGGATTCCAGATCGACAATGAGACAAAGCATTATGGAAATATGGGAGCACGGATCCAGGCAGCATTCCGGAAGTACCTGAAAGAGAAATATGGTACGACCGACCGGCTCAATGAGGCATTTGGACTGGCTTACTGGAGTAATTCCATCCATGACTGGGATGAGTTTCCTGATATGAGAGGGTGTATCAATGGAGGGCTGGCCTCGGAATTTGCCGCATTCCAGCGGAAGATGGCGGCGGACTATCTGATGTGGCAGGCGGATCTGATCCGGGAGTACAAGCGGGAAGATCAGTTTATCACCCACAATCTGGACTTTGAATGGAAAAAGTTCGGCGCAGATATTGCTCAGGATGGCTATTCCTACGGGGTGCAGCCGGATAT
>CAJFMZ010000137.1 GCA_904393575.1 uncultured Sellimonas sp.
CGACTGATGATTCCAGTAATTGGTCCTAAGTAACAATGCCAGCAACGAGGCCAGAAGCAGGCCTCCCCCTATGACAAAGCGATTTCCTGTGATGGCCAGATCTGTCCGGATGTCCGCATACACAATGATTACTACGATTCCAATCCAGATCAGAGGTTTGACCAACTTTGCTTTTTTATTCCATGCCATGCGTCCTTCCGGCTTCCAGACATCTGTCAGCGCCATCAGAAACGAAAACCCCGCGTATGCCACATATACTTTGTCCGGCTCTCTAAACATCACAAGCTCCAGCACCCAGAAGAAGGTCAGATTCCAGATAAAGTGTACCGCGACTTCCATGATAATCTCGATCCTCTTGCTTTTCCTTGTACCTTCTTTCACCAGGCTGTCACAAAATGCTTTCGGCGGCATCCCAAGTGTTTCTTCCAGAGAGATCTGTTCGATCTCCGCCTCCTTAGCCATGCCGATCAGATCTTTTTTGAGCACTTCCTCTTCAAACATCGGGATCGAGAAAGAGGAAAGATATTCTACCATCGGGGAAAGCTGCTCCCACATTTCTCCGCTCATTTCACTGATCTGCTCTGCATTCTCATCTCTGATTTCTTCCAGTTCATTTTTCCATAACATTTTCCTCGCCTCCCATCAGAAGATCCGGTCAACCGATTCCTTCACTTCCTGCCATGCCCGGTAAAATTGATCAACATATTCTTTTCCCTCTTTGGTCAGTGCATAATATTTGCGTTTCGGTCCAAGCGGACTTTCCTTAAATGTTCCTTTGATCAGTTTCTTTTTCTCCAGGCGAAGTAAAAGTGGATAAAGCGTAACTTCTTTTGCATCGGAAAATCCGTAATCCTGCAGTCTCGTAACAATCTCATATCCATATGTTTCTTCTTTTTCGATGATTTTTAAAATGCATCCTTCCAGAATTCCTTTCATGAGCTGTGCTTTATCCATTGTCATCACCGCCTGTTCTGCACTGTTTCTTTAAAGCTGCTCCATTTCTCCAAGAATCTCTCTGTAATACCGTTCTCTCTCCGGTTCACCGTCCCCTTTTCGGTCCAGCGTCTTTAAGATCACGCCGTCTTTCAGCAAAATCACATGTTTGCAGTTGCTTGCCATCTGCGGATCATGGGTAACCATAATAATTGTTTTTCCCCAGCTGTTGATTTCTTTTAACGCATCCAGCACAATTTTCCCGGATTTGGAATCCAGATTTCCCGTCGGTTCGTCCGCCAGGATCAGTTCCGGATCATTGATCAAGGCCCTGCAGATTGCCGCTCTTTGCTTTTCTCCTCCAGAGAGCTCTGTCGGTTTCTTATCCAGAAGATGAGAGATTTCAAACTGTTCTGCATATTTTTCCGCTCTCTTTTTCATCTCCGCCGAATCCGCCTTGTCCAGAATCATTGGAAGAATGATGTTTTCCCGTACCGTCAGGCTGTCCATCAGATAATAATCCTGAAAGACGAATCCAATTTTCCTTCTCCGGATATCCGCCAGCTCATCCTTCCACAACTCTTCCGTGTCAAAGTCTTCAAAATAGATCTTCCCTTCTGTCGGCCGGTCCAGAAGCCCAAGGACACGGAGCAGTGTGGATTTTCCGCACCCGGATTTCCCCATGATTCCAAGAAACTCTCCCTTTTCCACCTTCATGCTGATTCCCCGTATTACTTTAATATCATCGTCCGCTGGCCTGGCCCCATCGCCTTTTTTTGAATAATTCCGGATCACATCCTTGATTTCCAGTACTGTTCCCATGTTTCCCTCCGTTCTACCTTGTATGGTAAGGTTCTTTTCTTAACTATATTATAAAGCAAGGTAGATAGATGTCAATAGGTTTCAGACTAAAAAATTTGCATTCTCCAAATATAACCGTAGACGAAAGTCTCTGCCTGCCGCCCAGATAAAAAAGGACCTTTCTTAAGTGTGAAAAAGAGGATGTTTCCCGATAGCGGAACCATCCTCTTGTTTTTATCCTAATATGGTTTTTAGATCTTCTTCCGGTGTGGTGATCGGTGCAATATGATACTCTTTAATCAGATATTCCGTCACATTTCTGGAAAGAAATGCCGGAAGTGTCGGACCCAGCCGTATATTCTGAATTCCAAGATGAAGCAATGTCAACAGAATGCAGACTGCTTTCTGTTCATACCAGGACAGAATCATGGACAACGGCAGATCGTTGACACCGCATTCAAAGGCATCTGCCAGAGCCTGTGCAATCTTGATGGCGCTGTACGCATCGTTGCACTGTCCCAGATCCAACATCCGCGGAATCCCGCCTATGGTCCCCAGTTCCAGATCATGAAACCGGTATTTTCCACACGCCAGTGTCAGGATGACAGTATCCTGAGGCGCCTGTTTTACAAACTCGGTATAATAATTGCGCCCAGCTCTTGCACCATCGCATCCGCCCACCAGGAAGAAATGCCGGATAGCTCCGCTTTTGACGCCTTCAATAACCTGATCCGCCACGCGAAGCACAGCATCGTGTCCGAATCCGGTAACTGTTGTTTTCCCTCCGTTGCTTCCGGCAAACTCACGATCCTCACCGTATCCTCCCAGTTCCAGCGCCTTTTTGATCAACGGGGTAAAGTCCTTTTCCTCTCCGATGTGGGTCATGCCAGGATAACCCACCACTTCCGTTGTAAATACCCGGTCCGCATAGCTTTCCTTTATCGGCATCAGACAGTTGGTTGTATAGAGAATCGGAGCTGGAATGTCTGCAAACTCCTTCTGCTGATTCTGCCATGCCGTACCGAAATTGCCTTTTAGATGCGGATAGCTGCGAAGGAGCGGATATGCATGGGCCGGAAGCATTTCGCCGTGGGTATAGATATGGATTCCCGTACCCTTTGTCTGCTCCAGCAGAAGCTTCAGATCAAGAAGATCGTGGCCCGTCACAACAATGAACGGCCCTCTTTCCACCTTCCAGGAAACTTCTGTCGGTTCCGGATGACCAAAAGTTTCTGTATTGGCCCGGTCCAAGAGCTCCATGCACTTCAGATTGACCGCTCCGGTCTCCATGACAACCGGAAGAAGTTCTTCCATCCCCCAGTCCTCGGCAAGTACAGAAAGTGCTTTATAAAAGAATTCATTGACTGTCCGGTCTGCAAATCCAAGCGCCATGGCATGATAAGCGTAAGCTGCCATTCCTCGGATGCCAAATAAAATCAAGGACTTCAAAGAGCGAATATCTTCATCCGCCTCCCAGATTCTGCGCATCTCGTAATCGTCCGTATTTCCGCATCTGGCTTCACAGGATACACATCCCGGAGCAATGACTGCTTTTTCTGCTCTGACTCTATCAATGAGCCTTCGAATGGCTTCATCATCAAAATTCACATTGGTAACAGTGGCAAACAGCCCTTCCAGAATGATCCGGTCCGTATTGTCAGTCCTGCCGTTCGCCGCACATGTCCTGGCAAGTCCGATCAGCGCACCGGTCAATTCGTCCTGAAGTGCAGCCGTCTCTGCCGTCTTCCCACAGACGCCTGCTTTCCCGGTACATCCACTGCACCCTGCTGTCTGCTCACACTGATAACAAAACATCTGCTTTTCCATTTCTTGTCCTCCTTACTGTTTCGTTCCTCCGTCAGTATACGGAACTTTGGTAGGAAAATATGTTGTAAGGACAACAAAACAGATAGAATTTATTTCAGAGCCGTCCGGATGATGCGCACAACACACGCTCTGAGCTCCTGCTCAGTCAATGTACCATCATCCAGAGCCTGGCGGATATTGTCCTGGTCTGACGGCTGTCCCGGCATAATCAGGTCATTCCCCGCACGCATACAGCCGGCTGCGGTGCAGTCCTCCCCCTGTTCCGTTGTAGTCCAGTCCGTCATAATCATACCCTCAAAACCAAATTCACTTCTTGCAGCTTTCATACACAGATCCCGATTGTTTGCAGCATGAATGCCGTTGATTAAATTATAGCTGGTCATCATTGCCAGCGGCTTTGCCTTGCGAATGGCAATTCCAAATCCTCTCAGATAAATTTCACGGAGGGCACGTTCCGAAAGAATACTGTCTGATCCCATCCGGTTATCTTCCTGATTGTTGCATGCAAAATGCTTGATGGTAGTTCCGCAGCCCGGATGCTTCTGTACGCCCTGGGTCATGGCCGCCGCCATCTTCCCGGTGAGAAACGGATCTTCGGAGTAATACTCAAAATTCCGGCCGCACAAAGGGTTCCGATGGATATTCATTCCAGGAGCCAGCCAGAGCCTCACACCGAACCGCTCCATCTCCTCTCCTACCGCGTCTCCTACTTCCTGGATCAGCTCCTCATTCCATGTCTGAGCAAGCAAAGTTCCAACCGGAAATGCAGTACAGTACTGATAATGCATCTCTCCTGTCAGCTCCGGTCCATCATAAAAGAAGCCTTTCTCAAAAGCCGCCGTAAAAGGCAGGGTCTGAATCTTCCCGTCACACACGGCGTACTTCTGATTGAGCCTAAGTCCTGCCGGTCCGTCCGCCAAAACCAGATTCGGAACCCCCTGCTCTTGCGCACAGGAACTGGTTTCCCCGGCCGATCCAGGAACGGAAATGCCGGCACTCCCCAGGTTGCTGCCCTGACCTTTTCCAGGATCTCCCACTGCAAGTAAAATCAGCTGTTCTCTGGAAAGTCCTCTGGCAATCTCCGCCGCTTCATCCTCCGGCTCTTTGTAATCATAACAGTACCGGACCGGAGCAAGCCCGTCCAGCTCGTAGGAAATCCGCGGCACATTTGAGGCATTGTTGACCAGATTTTTATAGCGCCTTGAAACTTTCTCAGACGGCGCACCAAGTTCCTTGAGCGTTTCTCTCAAAGGACAGATATGCGCTGTCTCGGCCAGCACCTTCTCCTCATTTACGACCAGGATTCCTTCCAACGTACTTCCTGCAAGCGAGCTTCCCACATAAATCCCATAGCATCCCGCTTCCAGAATCCAGGCTGCCCGGCTCTCGTCAAAAGAAGCCAGATCCCCTGCCTCAAACGTCAGCTCTACGTTCTCCTCCTCTCCCGGCGCAAGCTTCCCGGTTTTGGCAAAAGCACATAATCTCCGGAACTCTTTTTCCAGCTTTCCTTCCGGAAGGGATACATAAAGCTGGATCACTTCTTTCCCGGAAAACTCCCGGCTTTCATTTCTCACTTTGACTATGATCCTTACCGTCCCATTGTTCTCCGTTTCAATCCGGTCCATACTCACGGAAAACGATGCATAGGACAGTCCGTACCCGAATCCATAACGCACCGGCACCTCAAAAGTATCAAAATACCGGTATCCCACATAGATACCTTCCTCATACATCTCCTTCCGGACATTCCCGTTATTATGGGAGAATGTTGCGGCATTCGGATAGTCTTTATAGGAAAGAGCCCACGTATCCGTAAGCTTTCCACTTGGTGATACAAAACCGCTGATAACATCCGCAACAGCAGTACCACCCTCCTGCCCCGGCTGTGATACCGCCAGTACTGCCTGAATCTCCGGCATCGTATCAAGAAATGACAGATCCACAACTCCTCCGGAATTCACAATCAGAATCACCTTTTCATACTGATCACAGATTGCTGAGAGCATCGCGTACTCTTTGTCATTTAAAAAATAGTCGCCCTTTTCGGCCTGTCTGTCTGCCCCTTCCCCTGCATTCCGCGCAAGGACAAAGACCGCCATGTCCGTATCGGTCTTATATACATCCGGGCCTTCCGGAACCTGAAATGCAGACGTCGAGTAGGCCGTAAAAAAGTCTGTCCCGTCTTTTGTTTTTTCCAGAATCTCCTCTTTCCATTCCAGACGTTTTCTCCTGTATTCCTCCTCATAGTCATGAAACCAGTTTTCCGTTGTAATTTCAAATCCTGCGTCTACCAATCCTTCGTAGATACTGATACTTTTTCTCTCATTGACATCTCCGGATCCGGTGCCGCCCTTGACCGTTCTGGATGCGCCGGCCCCAAAAAGCGCAAGCCTGCTTCCTTTTTTTAGCGGAAGCAGATGCCCCTCGTTTTTCAGAAGGACGATCCCCTCTCCCGCCGCGCGGCGGGCAATCTCTCCGTGAAGTGTCTCGTATGCTTCCGGATCAGGGTCTGTTGTTCCTGTAAACATGGTTCTTTTTCTTTCAGACTGCATGTTCTTCACCTCATTTCAGATTTACAACTTCTTCTTTGACTGATATTTCAATTTTCCCATCACTCCATCCCATTGTCAATAGAAAAGGCGGGGCTTGACAATCCTCCGCTTCCTGCATATAATAGATACTACAAATGTCTGCAAACCAGGGCTTGTACTGGTTTCGACGGGGGTTTTAAAGTTGGAGAAGCCATCCGCGGGACGGGACCGCGCAGTAAACCGTAACTTAAAAATAAACGCA
>CAJFMZ010000138.1 GCA_904393575.1 uncultured Sellimonas sp.
ATGCAAGCATTTTTCAAAAATGACTCCGACGGGAATCGAACCCGTGTTACCGCCGTGAAAGGGCGATGTCTTAACCGCTTGACCACGGAGCCTTATTTCCTTGGCACCGCTACCGCAGTGCCGAGGATTATATTATCATACCCTCTCAAAAAAAGCAAGCCCTTTTTTAAGAATTTTTCATAACAACACTTTCCACTACATCTGCGGCGTGTTCACATGTATCTGCGCACCGCTCCAGATAGATATAGATCTCTCTCCATGCGATAATATGAAGCGGGTCCTGACATTCCGAATGCAGTCTCCTCATGCTCTTCATAAAGCAGCGGTCCGCTTCTTCTTCCAGGTCATTGATCTGGATAATGACTTCTTTCATCTTCTTGGAATGGCGGAAATCTGCGAATTCCCGCGTAAGTTCCGTCACTTTCTCACAACAACGGATAATAATATCCAGCATCTGAATGGCATCATCCTCAATCTCCGTGATATTGTTCATATAAATTCTCAGGAGTGCATCCTCAATCTTATCCGTAATATCATCGATTCTCTGACTCAGCGCAATGATGTCCTCCCTTTCAATCGGAGGAATGAACTCTTTTGCCAGTCTGTCCAGCATAGCGTGCTTTTTCATATCCGCACTGTTCTCAATCTTGTGCATCTGTGCAATATACTCTTCCAGTTTTTCCGGTCTGAAATCCTTAAGAATCTCTTCCAGCATATGTCCTGCCTGGCAGGAAATCTCCGCGCAGGCTGTAAATGTTTCAAAATAAAATGAATCCCGATTCTTTGCCATGTTTTTTCCTCCTATGTTTTCTAAAACAATGCCATAAACAGCTTGGCTATCACAAAACTGATCAGCCCGCACCCTGGGAACGTAAACACCCAGGTCAGCATCATGTCCTTGACAACGCCGAAATTGATCGCGGACAGCCGTTTCACCGCACCGACGCCCATAATGGCGCTTGTCTTTGTATGTGTGGTGGAAACAGGAATTCCAAACACACTGGAAAGCAGCAGGCAGAACGCCCCTGCCAGGTCCGCCGAAAATCCCTGGAACTTCTCAATCTTTACCATATCCATTCCCACGGATTTTATGATCTTTTCTCCTCCTATACTGGTACCGATTCCCATCACCGCACTGCAAAGCAGCATCAGCCATACCGGAATCTCCATGCCTTCTACACTGGACTGTCCATTGCAGAACGCCATTCCCAGAAACAGGACACCGATAAATTTCTGTCCATCCTGCGCTCCATGCATAAAGCTCATAAATGCCGCGCCAAAAATCTGTGCCCCTTTAAAAAACGATGAAGTTCTGCGCCGGTCCATGGAAGCGCATACTGTCGCAATGATTTTGCAGATCATCCAGCCGGAAAAAAATCCAAGTGCCAGACTCAGCACAAGGCCGTACAGCACCTTTACCCATTCTGCGCCGTTGACACCGGACAATCCGTTCTGAATCGCAATCGCCGCACCTGTCAGTCCGGCAATCAGGCTGTGGCTTTCACTGGTTGGAATACCAAAAGCAGAAGCTGCCACACTGTATACTACAATCGAAAACAGCGCCGCGCAAAGAGCTACCAGCGCCTGACTAGTCTCCCCTCCGAAGTCCACCATGTTGCTGATGGTCGAAGCCACCGAACTGTTGATTCCGGTCATCACAAGCACTCCAAGGAAATTAAAGACCGCACTCATCATAATCGCAGGGCGCACCCGCATACATCTGGTAGCAATACAGGTTGCAATCGCGTTTGGCGCATCCGTCCATCCGTTCACAAAAATGACCCCCATGGTAAGAATCACGGTGATCAAAAGTATCGGATTTGATGTGACTTGGTGAAAAAAGCTGAAAAATGAAACGTCCATAAGTCTCTCCCTTTACCTGTCCTTTTCTCTTTTGATTTTATTGGACTGTGCAGTTTTCATGAGCTTTACATTTTTATATTTTCTTTACACAGTCTTAACTCAAATATAACATTCGTTTCTGATGCTTACAAGAATTTTTCACACGGTAAGATTCACAAAAAAAGAGTACCCTGTCCGCAATTTTTATTCATTACTGACAGAATACTCTTTTGTCTTTGTGCATTTTTCCTTATGACTGCTTCTGATGCTCGATAGTTTGAAGCGTTTTCTTAAACTGAACGCTGAACAGAACTGCCGTAAAGGTCACCGCCAGCAGATCTGCAATCGGCTCCGCCATATAGACCGCTATTGTCTGATTGGACCGAAGGATGTGCGGCATAATATAAATCAGCGGAATCAGAAGGATAAACTTCCGCATAACGGCAACGATAATGGATTCTGCCGCTTTCCCCAGCGCATTAAACGTCATCTGACATGCCATCTGGATGCCGAACAGGAACATGGAGCCCATATAAATGCGCAGGGCCGTCTTCGTATAATCCATCAACTGTGTATCCGATGTGAACATGGCCGCAAAGCCGCCCGGCAGCAGCATGACCAGGATCCAGAGCAGGACGGAATAAGCCAGACTGGCTTTCAGCAAAAGCCGGAAAGCCGCCCGCACCCGTTTGGAATCCCCCGCCCCATAACAGTAGCTGATGATGGGCTGGGCCCCCTGTCCCAGTCCCTGAAGCGGAAGCATGGCAAACTGCATGACGCTGGTAAGAATCGTCATGGCTCCGACTGCTATATCTCCTCCATAATTCTGAAGGGAACTGTTAAAACATACGGAAATCACACTTTCACTGGCCTGCATGATAAAGGTCGCTACGCCAAGCGCCAGGCATGGCAGAATCATCTTCGGTGTCAGTCCCAGATTGCTCTTCTTGATTTTCAGGAACGTCTTTTTCCCGCACAGGAAACTGACCACCCAGATACAGGAAAGGGCCTGGGAAATAATGGTGGCAAGTGCCGCGCCGCGCACATCCATGTGCAGTCCGAAAATGAAAACCGGATCCAGAATGATATTGGCGACCGCTCCAATCAGAACCGAAAGCATTCCCGTCTTTGCAAATCCCTGGGCCGTGATGAAAGCATTCATGCCAAGGGTGAGTTCTACAAAAATCGTTCCCAGAGCGTAGATATTCATATAGTTGACGCCATATTCAATCGTATTGTCACTGGCGCCGAACGCCATGAGGAAATCCCGGTTCCAGATCAGCAGGACGGCTGTCAGAATGACAGAAATGATAATCTGCAGTACAAAGCAGTTGCCCAGTGTCTTCTCCGCCGATGCCTTATCCTGTTTCCCCATGAAAATCGACGCCCTTGGCGCACCGCCATATCCTACCAACGCCGCAAAGGCGGAGACAATCATGATCAGCGGCATGCACACTCCCACTCCGGTCAGCGCCGTCGCGCCGATCTTGGGAATATGCCCGATATAAATCCGGTCAACAATATTATAAAGCATATTGATAAGCTGGGCCGCAACCGTAGGGAGCGCCAGTCTGAGAAGCAGCTTCCCCAGAGGCTCTGTCCGAAGAAATTCCTTGTCCCCGGCGCCGCCTTCTTTTTGCTCTACGATCTTTTGATTCCGTTCATCCTGACTCATGACCATTCCCTTCCTTCCATCGCCTTTTTCGTATTCTCAAACAGCTTCCGGTAAAAGCGGGCCTGCATTTCCAGCTCTTCTTTGGAAAAGCCTTCCAACACAGTATTCAAGAACTCGTCTCTTACTTCATCCACTGTCTTTGTCACCGGACCTGCACCTGGCATCAGCCTCAGATGGATCTTTCTACGGTCCTCCGTATCCGGGATTCTCTCCAGCAGGGACTTCTGAATCAGGGATTCCACCCCTTTGGAGACCGCTCCCTTTGACAGCATACGCAGTTCCACGATGTCAGCCGCCGTATCTTTTCCCGGATTATTTTCCAGAAAACTGATGATATCGGCCTCGATCACGGTCAGATCATGCTCCATACACACTTTCTTCAGCAGTTTATCATAAAGACGGAACAAATTTCTCATTCCTATGAATAATTCCGTACTCCTGCTCATTCTTGTCACTCCTTTTCGTTCTCCTTCAAACAGTTTCTTTGGAAACTGTTTTCTTATGAACTTTATACCCTGAAGCGCTCCTTGTCAATAGGTGTGAACAAGAATTCACAATTTTATCAGACAGCCTGTACACCGGACCGCCGACATGCAAAATACCGGGGCAAAAGTTTCCTTCGCCCCGGTTGATTCTTTTTACATCGATGCTTTCAGAATTTCCTTTACTTCCTTCTTGTCAAGTACTTTATATCCTCCCTCCATGATCAGTGTGCCGTCCGCGATGCCGTCGATCATCTCTTCCGTCACACCCAGCTCGGAAATCTTCATGACAAGTCCCAGTTCCTTCATCCAGTTTTCCATGGCATTCAGCCCTTCTTCCGCGATCTGCTCATCACTCTTTCCTGACGGATCCACATCCCATACATGGATGGCAAATCGTTTGAATTTCTCCAGGCCGTAAGGCATGATATAACGGTAGTACGGCAGGGAAACCGCAGCCAGTGTCATTCCATGGGTCGCATTGGTGTAGGCCCCTACGGACTGTCCGATCATGTGAACCATCCAGTCTGTGGATTTTCCACGGGAAATCAATGTATTCAACGCCCATGTGGCAGTCCACATGATATTGCTCCGGGCCTCATAATTCTGAGGATCCTTATTAGCAATCCGGCTGGAATGAAGAAGGGAGCGCATCAGTCCCTCGCTGATATAGTCACTGGTATTGTCATCCTCCCCTGAGAAGTACTGCTCACAAATATGGTTGAAAATATCATAAATTCCGGCTGTCATCTGATAATGCGGAAGTGTCAGCGTGTACTTCGGATTCAGAATGGAAAACCGCGGCATAATCTTCTCATCCGCGAAGACATGGCCGATTTTCATCTTGGTCTCATGATTCGTGATGACCGCTCCTGCATTCATCTCGGAACCGGTTCCCACCATCGTCAGAACACATCCTACCGGAAGTGTCTCGCAGTCCGGCTCTTCAAAACGGATATAATACTTTTCCCATGGGTCTCCCTCACAGTTCACAGATACGGAGACTGCCTTCGCATAATCGCAGACAGAACCGCCTCCTACTGCCAGGAGAAAATCTGCATGATGCTTTCTTGCGATCTCCACACCTTCATACAGCTTTTCCAGTGTCGGATTCGGCATGACACCGGAGATCTCCGCCACATTTTTCCCGTTCTCTTTCAGGATCCGGCATACCTCATCGTAGATTCCATTCTTTTTGATCGAGCCGCCTCCATAGATCAGCACGACATTGTTGCCGTATTTTGGCAGCTCCGTATTTAAATAATCCAGCGCTCCCTCTCCAAAATAAAGTTTCGTCGGATTACAATATGCAAAATTTCCAATCATTTCCGTTCCTTCCTTTCTCTATCTGACTCTTTGCTTCTGTCTCCTCTCTCTTACAGGAATGCACCATTGCAAACCTGAAGCACCTGTCCCTTGACCGCTTTTCCCATCTTGCTTGCAAGAAACAGACATGCATAAGCCTGATCCATTGGATCGCATTCCGGTCCAGGGAAATATACGAAATGCCCGCTGTATTCAAGCATTTTCGCTCCTCCCGGCTGTTCTCCCGCTTTGTTTGCCAGATGTGCCGGTGTGACAGTTGCCCCCGGAGCAACCGCATTGCAGCGGATATTCGTGTCAATCAGCCGCATGGCAACATTCTTGGTCAGCGTATTTAATGCCCCTTTCGTCGAAGTATACGTTGCTCCGCAGAAAGGTCTCGTTCCGTTTACGGAGGAAATATTGATGATCACACCGTCATTTTTCGGCAGGAAAATCTTCAGTGCCTCCCGGATATATCTCATTGGACCTCCCAGATTAGTATCCATCACATATTTCATCCATTCATCGTCCGTCTCATCTATCATCTTCTGTTCACCGATACCTGCATTATTAATCAGAATATCCACATCTCCAAATTCCTTCAATGCAGCATCGAATACCTTCTTTGTATCTTCCGTAGAACATACATCAGCTACCACACCAATGGCCTTGCCTCCCTTTTCCCGAATGGCTTCAACAACCTCGTCCAGCTTTTCCTGGTGTCTGGCTGTAATCACAACGTTGGCGCCTTCCTCTGCAAAAAGTTCTGCCATCGAACGTCCCATCCCGTAACTGGCTCCGGTAATAATTGCTGTCTTTCCATCTAACATTTTTGCATCCATATCTGAAACTCCTTTCGTTTTTTCTGATTTTATTGTATAACGGGTATTTTTACATTTCAAATACTTATACCAAATCATTTTCCATAGGAAATTCCTATACAGTTTCCTTTTTCTACGTCCCTGGTTAATTGAAATCCTTACTGCAACATTGAAGTTGTAATTGCACTTTGAAAACTTTATGAAGTTGTAACT
>CAJFMZ010000139.1:0-4868 GCA_904393575.1 uncultured Sellimonas sp.
ATCATGTCAAAGATTACAGATGAAATAAAAAAGCGGAGAACGTTCGCGATTATTTCCCACCCGGATGCCGGGAAGACGACATTGACTGAAAAATTTTTACTATATGGCGGAGCCATCAATCAGGCTGGTTCCGTAAAGGGAAAGGCTACCGCAAAGCATGCGGTGTCAGACTGGATGGAAATCGAAAAGGAAAGGGGAATTTCGGTCACTTCTTCCGTGTTACAGTTTAACTACGGAGGGTACTGTATCAATATCCTGGATACGCCGGGACATCAGGATTTCTCTGAAGACACATACCGGACACTGATGGCGGCGGATTCTGCCGTGATGGTGATTGACGCCTCCAAGGGCGTGGAGGCCCAGACAAGAAAGCTTTTTAAAGTCTGCGTCATGCGCCATATTCCGATTTTTACTTTTATCAACAAGATGGACCGGGAGGCGATGGATACCTTTGAGCTTCTGGACGATATTGAAAAGGAGCTTGGTATCGCCACCTGTCCGGTCAACTGGCCGATCGGATCCGGAAAGGCGTTCCGTGGTGTCTATGACAGAAACGAAGAGGAGATCGAGCTGTTTTTTGATACCAAAAAGGGAACCACCACAGGGGAAGTAAAAAAGATCCGTCTGGACGATCCGGACGTAGACCAGTACATGGATGCGGACCAGAAGGAGCAGCTGCTGGGCGAGATCGAGCTTCTGGACGGGGCAAGCGCGGAGTTTGACCAGGATCTGGTAGACAAAGGCGAGCTTTCCCCGGTCTTCTTCGGGTCGGCTCTTACCAATTTTGGTGTGGAGACTTTTCTCCAGCATTTCCTGAAGATGACCACATCCCCGCTCCCAAGACATTCGAACAAAGGGGATATCGATCCGATGACGGAAAAAGATTTCTCGGCCTTTGTATTTAAAATTCAGGCGAATATGAATAAGGCCCACAGGGACCGGATCGCTTTTATGCGGATCTGTTCCGGGGAGTTTGATGCCGGGATGGATGCCTTCCATATCCAGGGAGGCAAAAAGGTCAGACTGTCCCAGCCTCAGCAGATGATGGCAAGCGAGCGGAAGATGATCGACAAGGCATACGGCGGAGACATCATCGGCATTTTTGATCCGGGCATTTTCTCCATCGGAGATACCATCACTACGTCTCCGGAAAAGTTTGCCTATGAAGGTATCCCGACCTTTGCGCCGGAGCATTTTGCACGGGTGCGTCAGGTGGATACGATGAAGAGAAAGCAGTTTATCAAGGGAATCAACCAGATCGCCCAGGAAGGTGCCATCCAGATTTTCCAGGAGTTCAACACCGGAATGGAGGAGATCATTGTGGGCGTAGTCGGTGTGCTGCAGTTCGATGTGTTGAAATACCGTCTGAAAAATGAGTATGGTGTGGATATCATTCTGGAGACGCTGCCTTATGAGCATATCCGCTGGATTGAAAACGAAGAGATTGATATGGACCGCCTGACGGGCACGTCTGATATGAAGAAAATCAAGGATTTAAAAGGCCGGCCGCTTCTGCTGTTTGTGCACGAGTGGAGTATCCGGATGACGCTGGAGAGAAACGAAGGATTACAGCTCTCCGAGTTTGGCCGGTCCTGATAAAGAAAGAAGGGAACCCTGCCTGGGATGACAGCCTGGGGCAGGGTTTTTCATGCTCCGGTCAGGATTTGGTGAAACTTCGCCAAATCGCCTTGTAAGCATCCTGGGAATTTGGTATAATGATCACAGTAATTGTGCATTCTATGCACAGGACATATGCAGCAAAACCGAGATAGGAGGTTTCAGATATGGGGAAAGAAGAAAGAAATACCTATACGATCCAGGAAGAGGAGATCGGACAGGTACAGATTGCCGATGAGGTGGTAGCGATCATAGCGGGCCTTGCGGCGATGGAAGTGGACGGCGTGTCTTCCATGGCGGGTACATCCACGAGAGATCTCATCAGCAAGCTTGGAAAGAAAAATCTCTCAAAGGGAGTGAAGGTGGATGTCCTGGACGGAGTTGTGACAGTATCCCTGTCCCTGAATTTACGATTCGGAAAAAATATTATGGAAGTGTCTTCCAAAGTACAGGAAAAGGTCAAGACCGCGATTGAGAATATGACAGGACTTTCCGTTGCCGATGTCAATATCAAAGTCGTAGGAGTTGACGACGACACAGAAAGCTAGAACCCGCACATTGTAAACGATAAATATACAGTTTTAATGCATTTTTATGCAGGAAAGATTGCTGAAAGGCAGAAGGTACAGTATAATGAGGGGTGTCGGGATGATGCCCCTTTTTGATTCTGGAGAAGATTTCTCTGACAAGCAGGTGCCCTGCCCTTGGCAGAGAGAAAGAAAGGAAGGATTATGGGAAGATCAGAAATCAGAGAACATATTTTCAGAATTTTATTTGGAAAGGAATTCCATTCACAGGAGGAGCTTGGAGAGCAGGCAGGACTGTACATGGATCTTCTGAAGACAGAACGGGAAGTAAAAGAGGCGGATGAAGCGTATATTGAGGAGAAAAGCAAAAAGATCGAAGAGCTGATTCCGGAAATCGACGCCCTGATTAACGAACATACCACAGGCTGGAAGACCGGCCGGATGAATAAAGTGGACCTGACGATTCTAAGGCTTGCGGTCTATGAGATCAAATGGGATGATGACATCCCGGTGAAAGTAGCGATCAACGAAGCGGTGGAGCTTGCCAAGAAGTACAGCAGCGATGAAGGACCGGCGTTTATCAACGGTGTTCTCGCAAAGCTTGCGGATTAACCGGCGATGCCAAACGTATATACCGTCGGTCAGGTCAATCAGTATATCAAAAACATGTTTGCCCAGGACTTTATGCTGGGCCGGATCTATGTCCGGGGAGAGGTTTCAAACTGTAAATACCATCCGAAAGGACACATTTATTTTTCACTGAAGGATGAAACCGGAGCGATTTCCTGTATTATGTTTGCGGGAAACAGAAAAGGGCTGGCGTTCCGGATGCAGGACGGACAGCAGGTGGCCGTATTCGGATCCATTTCTGTCTATGAGAGAGACGGCACCTATCAGCTCTATGCCAGGGAGATCACGTTGGACGGAGCAGGGATTCTGGCTCAGAGATTTCAGGAATTAAAGGATGAGCTGGAGGAGATGGGGATGTTTGCGCCGGAGTATAAGCGTCCCATTCCCTCGTATGCCAGAAAGATTGGAATTGTGACCGCACCGTCCGGGGCAGCCATCCGGGATATCATCCATATCGCGAAGCGACGGAATCCGTATGTGGAGCTGCTTCTTTCCCCGGCTCTTGTTCAGGGGGCGGAGGCGGCGCCAAGTATCGTAAGGGCGCTGGAGCGGATCCAGAAGGAAGACGTGGACGTCATCATTGTCGGGCGGGGCGGAGGCTCCATGGAAGATTTGTGGGCGTTCAATGAAGAGGAAGTGGCAAGAGCCATTTTTGACTGCCCGGTTCCGGTGATTTCCGCGGTGGGACATGAGACTGATACAACGATCGCGGATTATGTGGCGGACTTGCGGGCGCCGACGCCTTCTGCGGCAGCTGAGCTTGCAGTCTTTGATTACCGGGCATTTCAGGAGGAGAAGGACAGAAGACGCCGGAACATTCAAAGGGAAATGGTCCAAAGCATACAGGTTCAGAAAATGCGTCTCCAGCGGGAGAAGGAAGTGTTCCGCCGCCTTCATCCGGGAGCGCAGATCGCAGGGAAGCGGCAGCGGCTTGCCAATCTGGAGATGCGGATCCGGGAAGCCATGGAAAAAAGCATACAAAGACAGCGGCAGCGGCTTGCCGTACAAATCGAGACCTTTACAGGACTTTCTCCCATGGCAAGACTGAATAAAGGATACGCCTTTGTGCAGAGTGAATCCCGCCATCCGGTCCGGAGTGTGGATCAGGTCCGGCAGGGAGACCGGCTGACTCTTTACGTGACAGATGGAACGATTCATACGATTGTGGAAAGGACGGACAAGAAAGACAATGGAGATCAATGAAATCTTTGAAAAGCTGGATGAGATTCAGGAGAAGATGCAGTCTGAGGAACTGTCTCTGGAAGATTCGTTTGCGTATTATGAAAAAGCAATGGAGCTTTTAAAACAGTGTGATGAGCAGATCGGCACGGTGGAACAGAAGGTGCAGATGCTCGATGAGAATGGAGAAAAGCATGAGTTTGAATAATTGGGAAAAAGAAAGAGAAAACAAGGTAAAGGAGCTGGAAGAGATTCTGGCCTCCTATCTTCCAAAACCGGAGGGATTTCAGAAGGTGATCATGGAGGCTATGGAGTACAGTCTGATGGCAGGGGGGAAACGTCTGCGCCCTATGTTGATGTTGGAGACCTACCGGATGTTTGGAGGAACATCGGACATCATCCGTCCGTTTCTTGCGGCCCAGGAAATGATCCATACCTATTCCCTGGTACACGATGATCTTCCGGCCATGGACAATGACGAATACCGGAGAGGCCGCAGGACGACCCATATTGTCTACGGAGAAGATATGGGAATTCTGGCAGGAGACGCGCTGTTGAATTATGCTTTTGAGACGGCTTCCGGTGCTTTTGACATGGAGCCGGAATCTGCCCGGACCATCGGACGGGCCCTGCAGGTCCTTGCCCGTAAGGCAGGCATCTACGGGATGATCGGAGGTCAGGTCGTGGATGTGGCTTCTTCCGGTAGCAGGATCGAAAAGGAGCGGCTGGATTTTATCTATGAACTGAAAACCGGTGCGCTGATTGAGAGCTCCATGATGATCGGGGCCATCCTTGCAGGTGCATCCGAGGAGGAGATCCGAACAGTGGAGAAGATCGCTTCCAACGTCGGACTGGCCTTCCAGATTCAAGATGACATTCTGGATGTGACCAGTACGACAGCCGAGCTTGGCAAAC
>CAJFMZ010000139.1:4943-11267 GCA_904393575.1 uncultured Sellimonas sp.
AGGACTGGAACAGGCAAAGAAAGATGTAGAACGGATTTCCGGAGAGGCCCTTACGCTTCTTGCCGGACTCTCTGTAGAGAATCCGTATCTGACGTGGCTGATAAAGGAATTGATACATAGAAAGAAATAGCGAGGGATTTCTATGGTACTTGAGAGGATACAAAAAGAAAATGATATTCAGAAATTAAAAAAGGAAGAGCTTCCAATCCTTGCCCAGGAAATTCGGGAGTTTCTGGTGGAGAAGATCAGCCGTACCGGAGGGCATCTCGCTTCCAATCTGGGTGTGGTGGAACTTACGATTGCCATGCATCTGTGCTTTCACCTTCCGGAAGACAAGATGATCTGGGATGTAGGGCATCAGTCCTACACCCACAAGATTCTGACCGGACGAAGGGAAGGTTTTGACGGGCTGAGAAAATACGGCGGCATGAGCGGATTTCCAAAGAGAAACGAAAGCAAATGCGATGCCTTCAATACGGGGCACAGCTCCACCTCCATTTCCGCGGGACTTGGATATGTGGAGGCCCGCGATATCCGGGGGGAGGACTATTATGTGGTCTCCGTCATCGGAGATGGTGCGCTTACGGGCGGGATGGCTTTTGAAGCGCTGAACAATGCCTCCTATCTGAAAAAGAATTTTATCATTGTTTTAAACGACAATCAGATGTCCATTTCCCAGAATGTAGGAGGCCTGTCACGCTATCTGGACGGAATCCGTACGGCGGATGTCTACACGAATCTGAAAAAGAATCTGGAAAAAACGATTCGGAAGATCCCTTCTGGAGGAGAGCAGATCATGAACCATCTGCGAAAGACGAAGAGCAGTATCAAGCAGCTCTTCGTTCCAGGCATGTTTTTTGAAGATATGGGCATCACGTATCTGGGACCGGTGGACGGCCACAATATCCGGGAGCTTGTCCGGACCTTTCATGAGGCCAAAAAGGTTCAGGGGGCCGTGCTGGTTCATGTTCTGACCAAGAAGGGCAAAGGCTATCTTCCGGCAGAGGAGGAGCCTTCCAGATTTCACGGGACCGAACCTTTTGATATCCGGACGGGGAAACCGTTGAAGAAAAAAGAAAAAGATACCTATACCGATGTGTTTGCCAAAGTCATGTATGAGATGGGAGAAAAGGAGCCCTCCCTGGCAGCCATAACGGCGGCCATGGAAGACGGGACCGGACTGGCTCCGTTTCACAGGAAATACAAGGACCGGTTTTTTGATGTGGGAATTGCGGAAGCACATGCGGTAACCTTTGCGGCAGGCCTTGCGGCAGGCGGTCTCAAGCCGGTTTTTGCGGTGTATTCCTCCTTCCTTCAAAGAGCCTTTGACCAGATCATCCACGATGTGGCTCTTCAGAAGCTGCCGGTAGTATTTGCGGTAGACAGAAGCGGGCTTGTGGGAAGTGACGGGGAAACCCACCAGGGGATCTTTGATTTGTCCTATCTTTCCATGATCCCGAATATGACGGTTCTCTCTCCGAAGAACAAGTGGGAATTCGCGGACATGCTCCGGTTTGCCATTGGGTATCAGGAAGGACCGGTAGCCATCCGGTATCCGAGAGGGACGGCCTATGATGGATACCGGGAGTTTCGGCCTCCGATTGTCTATGGCAGGGCAGAGGCCGTTTTTGAAGAAGAAGATATCGCACTGATCAGCGTGGGACATATGTTTGAGACTGCGGCAAAAGTGCGGGAAAAATTAAAAGCGGCAGGGTTTAATGCCAGCCTCATCAACGCCAGATTCGTAAAGCCTCTGGATGAACAGATGATTGCAAAGCTGGCGGAGGACCACCGCCTGCTTGTAACGATTGAAGAAAATGTAGGAAGCGGAGGATTTGGAGAACGGGTCCTGGAAGCAGCCATGCGGCTGAATCTGGACGTCCGGATCTTAACGATCTGCCTTCCGGATGATTATATAGAACACGGCAGTGTGGACACACTGCGAAAAGAAGTCATGCTGGATGAAGATTCCATCCTGAAACAGGTTTTGACCGTTTACGCAGGCATGCAGCATGAGACAGCAAGGAAAAAAGGAGACAAGTAGAACATGAAAGAACGTCTGGACGTATTACTTGTAAAACGAAATCTGGCAGAATCCAGGGAAAAGGCAAAGGCGGTCATCATGTCCGGCAATGTGTTTGTGGACGGGCAGAGGGAGGACAAGGCCGGCACCACCTTTCCGGAGGATGTCAGCATTGAGGTGCGCGGTCATGCACTGCCATATGTCAGCAGAGGAGGACTTAAGCTGGAAAAGGCCATGAAAGAATTTGATGTGGAGGTCCAGGGAAAGGTCTGCACAGACGTGGGGTCCTCCACCGGAGGATTTACCGACTGCATGCTGCAAAACGGAGCAAAAAAAGTATTTGCCATTGACGTGGGAAGAGGGCAGCTTGCCTGGAAACTCAGACAGGACGAGCGGGTGGTCTGTATGGAAAAGACCAATATCCGCTATGTCACACCGGAAGATCTGGGTGAGCCGGTTGATTTTTCCTCCATTGACGTCTCATTTATCTCCCTGACCAAGGTGCTGCTTCCGATTTATCAGTATCTGACAGCAGACGGCGAGATTGTAGCGCTGATCAAGCCTCAGTTTGAAGCCGGAAGAGAAAAAGTCGGGAAAAAAGGCGTGGTGCGGGAGCGCAGTACCCATGAGGAAGTGATCCGGATGGTGACGGATTATGCCGCCTCCATCGGATTTACGGTGAAGAACCTGACATTTTCCCCGATCAAAGGACCGGAAGGAAATATTGAATATCTGGTTCACTTAAAGAAAACACAAGGGGAGGAGGTCCCGGAGGTGCCAGGAGATGAGACGGTCAGAAGCATTGTGGCGGAGGCATTTGAAACACTGGCAAAATAACGCATCATGAAGCAGGTTTATATGATTACAAACAGCGTAAAAGACGAACATCTGAAAGTGACAAAACAGGCGGCGTCCTACCTGGAGAGCCGTGGTGTACACTGCATCCTGGACAGGAATGAGGCGGAGCACGCAGATCTGGACTGCGCCATCGTCTTTGGAGGAGACGGGACACTGATTCTTGCGGCCAGAGAGTTGCTTGGACAGGATGTGCCGATCCTGGGAGTCAATATGGGGACGCTTGGTTATCTGACGGAGGCGGAGGTACAAAATCTGATTCCTGCCCTTGACCAGCTCCTTTCGGGAAATTATTCCGTGGAAAACCGGATGATGCTTTCCGGCACGGTCAAGGACATGCGGACCGATGTGGCGTTGAACGACATTGTTGTGACAAGAAGTGAATCCCTTCATATCGTCCGGCTGAATCTGTATGTGAACGGAGAGTATCTTACGTCCTATCAGGCGGACGGTCTGATTATCTCCACACCTACCGGATCTACCGCTTACAATCTGTCGGCAGGGGGACCGATTGTGGAGCCGACGGCGTCCCTGATCCTGATTACGCCGATCTGTTCTCATTCCCTGAACAGCAGCAGCATCGTCGTATCGGACGCGGATCTGATTGAAGTGGAGATCGGGTCCAGGAGAAACAAAGAAGAGGAAGAGGCGGTCGTAACCTTTGATGGCACGGATATTATGAGACTGAAGACAGGAGAACGGGTACGGATCCGCAAAGCAGAAGAAGTGACGAAACTGATCCGGCTTAGCAAGATCAGTTTCCTGGAGACACTGAGGGAAAAAATGAAAGGAAATTAGCCGAATGAAAGTAAACAGACACGCAAAGATTGTGGAATTGATCCGGAAATATGATATCGAGACACAGGAAGAGCTGGCGGAACGTTTAAATGAGGCGGGATTCAAGGTGACCCAGGCAACGGTTTCCAGAGATATCCGGGATTTGAAACTGACTAAAGTGCCTGCCGAAAACGGCAGACAAAAATATGCGCTTCTCAGGCATGACGGGAAAGAAATGAGTGAAAAATACATCCGGATTTTAAGAGATGGATTCGCCTCCATGGATATGGCGGAGAATATCCTGGTCATCAAAACCGTTCCGGGAATGGCGATGGCGGTTGCGGCTGCCATTGATGCCATGCAGTGGCATGAAATTGCCGGATGTATTGCAGGAGATGACACCATTATGTGTGCCATCCGGAGCAAAGAAGAAACCGTAGAAGTGATGGACCGGCTCAGAGGCATGGTGATGTAGAACCGGTCCCGTGGCTGAACAGATACAGAAAAAAAGGGAGGAGACATGTTACAAAGTCTGCATGTAAAAAATCTGGCCCTGATCGAAGAGGCGGAAGTAGAGTGGAAGGACGGACTTAATATCCTGACCGGGGAAACCGGAGCGGGAAAATCCCTGCTCTTAGGATCGGTCCACCTGGCTCTTGGAGGAAAATACAGCGCCGCCATGCTCCGGGAAGGAGCGGATTATGGACTGGTGGAAATGGCCTTTTATATCCGGGACCGGAAGCAGAAAGAAAAGCTGTTGGAACTGGACATTGAGCCGGAAGACGGAATGGTCGTATTGAGCAGAAAACTGATGGACGGAAGAAGCATCAGCAGGATTAACGGAGAGATGGTTCCCATGGGACGCCTCAAAGCAGCAGCAGAGATTTTGATCGATATCCATGGACAGCACGAACACCAGTCCCTTCTGTACAAGAAAAAACATCTGGAGATTCTGGACGCCTACGCCAAAGACGAGGCGGATCCGGTCAAGAAAAAAGTCCGGGAAGCCTACCGGGTATACCGGGACGCAGCCAGAAGACTGGAAGAGGCAGATAAAGAAGAGGCCGAACGGCGAAAAGAAGCTGATTTCCTCACCTTTGAGGCAGAGGAAATCCGGGACGCCTCCCTTGTACCTGGGGAGGATGAGGAATTAGAGAAGCAGTATAAAAAGATGCTTGCCGCAAAGAAAATTACGGACAGCATCCAGGAAGCATATCAGTGTACCGGAGATCTTTCCGCCACATCCGCATCCAGTCTCCTGAGCCGGGCTATTCACGCCATGTCGGAAGTATCGGCATACGATGAACAGATCAAAGAACTCTATGAGGAGCTTTTGGAAGTCGACAGTCTGCTGAATGATTTCAACCGGGAACTCTCCGACTGCCAGGAAGCATTCCACTTTTCCGAGGAAGAGTATTACGAGACCGAAAACCGTCTCAATACCATGAACCGCCTGAAAACCAAATACGGAAATACCATCGAAGAGATTCTGGCATATGCCGACGAAACCGAAAAAAAACTGGCGCTGCTGGCAGATTACGACGCTTATCTGGAGCGGCTCCGAAAGGAGAAGGACCAGGCAGAAAAGGAACTTCAGGACCGCTTTGCACAGAAGAAGAACGAAATTGAGAAAAAATATATTCAGAGCGTATTGCCTTCCATTTGTCAGGATCTGGAGCAGACCCTGATGATGAAGCTCGATCAACTCACTGCTGCAATGACGATAAGTTCCGAGGCATTTAATACAGTAGCCAACAGTGCGATTCGTGCGGTTCTGTATAAATCTACGCAGCAGCATATTGAAGAAAGCTTTGATGAGTTTATCAATCAGTTTGATTTGTCCTTCCTGGAAGATCAGGATAACACAGCCCTGAAAGATGCTCTGACACAAGGACTTCGCCTTGTGGCTTCCGACCTGGAAGGCGTGCGACAGAGTACAGCTGAAAAAAGCCAGATGGACAGTCGCTTCAAACAAGCATACCAGGGAGTTGCGTCTGTGATTGCTATCGCCACGAACGTGGTCAACCCTTTGATCGAACTGCTGATTGTTTTTCTGCCCACAATTCTGGATCTGTTTTCCGGGTTCAGCCGGCAGGCAAAGTATGATGACCTGCGCACAAAGGTGCAGATGGTTGTCATTCCCCAGATTGTGGAAAAGTTGGAACCTGAAATTCGGCGTGCTGTGTGCGAAATCCGGGACTCTGTTCTGGCAGAGCTTTCGGACAAGGCCAAGAATGTTCTGGATACGCAGAGAGCCGCCCTGCAAGATTGCAAAAAGAAGAAAGAACAGCGGGAAAAAGATCATCAGACCGGACTGAAAGTATATGATGATGCACTGAACACGCTGGATGCCTATATGTTGTGAAAGGAAATGCCAAATGGATGAAATCAGACTTCCTCAGAAAGATCAGGAGTTTTTAACGAAGGTAGAGAAAATCAATAAAGAATTGTCTGCGCAGGTCAATCTGGTGGACAAAGAGTACCTGAATGCTTTTGATGCGAACGTGCAGAATCTTTCTCATAATATTATCGAGGAAAAGGATTCATGCCGGCTGCTGCGCATTGGCATAATCGGCTGTGTCAAGGCAGGCAAGTCCTCTTTTTTGAATGCGCTGCTGTTTGGCGGCAAATCGATCCTGCCCAAAGCGGCAACCCCTATGACTGCGGCA